>JAIXYL010000050.1 GCA_027490265.1 Sediminibacterium sp. | reverse complement strand
CCATCGGCATAAGCTGCCGATAAGCCACCCATCGAACGACTGATGGCATGTTGAGAACCCACTAAATTGCCCAATCCGTAGCGGGAAAATGGTGAATTTACCTGAGCAGATGAACTGATTGCGTATAAAAAGATGAAACTAACCACATAAGCCAGCCTACCTGTTGTTGAACTCACTGATTGCATATAAGCCTTTAAAAATTAGGTTTGGGTCGGCAAATATCCTGTTTTTTAGGTGCGGTACAAAAAAAGGCATATCCCCCCCGGTTAATAGCACGTTAAAGTTGCTGTATTTTAGGGCATATTCGTCAATTATGCCATCTATTTCTTTGGCCATCCCCCAAATAACCCCACTGAGCAAGTTGGTTTTGGTGTCGTAGCCAATTAGCGGGAAGGGCGTTTCAGCTTTGATATAAGGTAATAATGCAGTTTGTTCGTGCATCGCTTTAAAGCGCATATTCATGCCAGGGGAAATGCTGCCCCCTAAAAATTCGTGGCGATGATTGATAAAATTATATGTGATGCAAGTGCCTAAGCCAATGACCAGATTGTGTTGTTGCGGAAATAAATCAACAGCAGCAGCCACAAGGGCCAAACGGTCGGCGCCAATGGTTTCGGGTTTGCCAACAGGGGTGGTTAAGGGCAATAAGCTGGCATGACTTAACCGATGAAATGCCGTTTGTTCAGCCATGATGGTTTCAATCGCCGAATCGTGATTGATGACCGAAGACAGAATGACTTTTTCGGGTTGATAAGTGGTCATTAAATCACGGATACTGTCTGTAGATGCGTCTGCTAAATTGACCACTTCTTGAAAATCTCTGCCCTTGAATACAGCTACTTTTAAGCGGGTATTGCCAAAATCTAAACAAAGTGAAATGCCCATAATCATTAGTTAAGATGATGCCCAGTTAATTTTTTAAAAGCACCATTGATGATAATCTTTTCTTTCAATTGTTCCATTCCTGTGATCACCGGAATGACTTTTTCAAGATGCCTTCTCAAGTATTCAAGCCGTTGTTCTTCTCTGAACAAACACAGTAATTCATATTCTTCCTCAACAGATAAACCAGCATGGTGAGCCATATCGTAGCTTAATATATCGGCTACTTTTTGGTTGAATTGCTTAGACACATTCAACAACCGATGCAATACATAAACCGAATCCAAAATTTTAAAAGAGAGGAAAGGCTTGGTACTGGTATCATTGTTAGGATAACTTACGATTGCCCCGCTAAATAATTTATCAGGGATGGATTCAATCAGTTCCAACACTTGAAACACCCTGATGCCACGGGTTTTAATGTCCATGCGGCCATCTTCATATACTTGAACAATCTCAGTGATTTCAACCATGGTGCCAGTTTCGGCAACACCATTGTTTAACACAGTTGGAATGCCAAATGGTTTGGCTTCTGCAAAACATTCAGTAATTAAAGCTTTGTATCGGGGTTCAAAAATATGAAGGTTCAATTCCTCACCCGGAAACACCACAATGGCCAATGGAAAAATGGGAATAAAATTAATCATATATTGGCCACAATTTAGCTAAAATGAAAATTGCGGGCTTCACAATTATTAAAAATGCTGTGTTAAATGATTACCCGATTGTGGAAGCGGTTAAATCAATTTTGCCAATGGTTGATGAAATGATTGTATTAATTGGCGACTGTGCAGACGAAACTGTTGCATTGATTGAATCTATACAAGACCCAAAAATAACCATACATCATTCACAATGGGATCCAGCACTGCGGTCGGGCGGTGCGGTATTGGCAGTTGAAACCAATAAAGCCATGCAATATATTAGTGCAGATGCGGATTGGGCCTTTTATATACAAGGAGACGAAGTGGTGCACGAGCAATACCATGCAACCATATTAAACGCTTGTGCTGCGTTCAAAGACCAGCCAGAAGTAGAAGGCCTCTTGTTTAAGTATTTGCATTTTTATGGCACCTATGATTATGTAGGCGATAGCAGAACCTGGTACCGCAATGAAGTGCGTGTGATTAAAAACGACCGACGCATTCAAGCATATAAAGATGCCCAAGGCTTTAGAAAACAAGGGCAAAAACTAAAGGTCAAAGCGATTGATGCGTATGTATACCATTATGGATGGGTAAAATCGCCAGAGCAAATGATGAAAAAGCAGAAGGCATTTAGCAAACTATGGCATTCGGATGAAGCCCTTTCAGCATATATGGCACAGCCAGATTTTTTTGATTACAGTCAATTTGATTCATTAGACATCTTCAGAGGCACACATCCACAAGTGATGCAAGCAAGAATAGCGCGGTCCAATTGGCCCGTCAGTTTTGATCCCTCAAAAAAACAATTCAGTATAAAAGATCGACTCTTGTATTATTTTGAAAAAGCAACAGGCATTCGCCCTTTCGATTTTAAAAATTATCGCCTACTCCGATGAGGATTTAGTCGTTAACCAGCTTACCAATATTGGCCAGACATGTAAGAAAGCACCGTATTGATAATTCAATGTGGTTTCAACCAAACAAGACAATGCAATGGCAATTGTCCAAATGATTACAAAAGGATTGTTGTGTTGATAGCCATACCATGCAGGATAAAACAACCATGCAGAGAATAAAAGCATACCCCACCAACCACTGCCCATCCACCAAAATAACCATTGATTAAAGGGCCAACCATAATTGATTTTTTGCCCATTGAACATTTGAGCAAATTCTTGTTGCATCCTAGATGGAATGGCCGACCAACCAATGGCCACAGCGTCGGTTTCTTGAATGGCTTTCAATGCCACTTTGTTCATTGCTTGTCGAACACCATCCGAATAAGCAGCATCAAAACCTTTGGTAGTATAGGTTTTCCAATCATACAATGTGTATCTGATTTTTTGTTGACTCGTTGGAACAAACCAAAGCAGTGCAAGCATCGCAACTATACCGAGAATGCTTTTGAACCAAGTCAATTTGTTAAACTGCATGAACGCCAACCCAAAGCCAACTAAAATAATACTTGCTATCACCCAGCCTGTTCTAACAGATAAAAAAATGATGGCGCCTAATAAAATGGCGAACGATAATTTTTTGTAACGGGCATTCTTAATGGGCAATAAGCTAAACAGCAAAGCGCTGCATAAAAAAATACTGAAACGCAAATGATCGGTATCCATAAAAACCGGGAGCGATTGGCCTTTGCCATATAAGTCAATGGCTTCTGCAGCATGCAATACAAACCAACCAATTGGATACAATAATGCAATAAGTGCAGCATGAATCCAAGGCTGTGATACAATGGTGGCAAACTTGTTTTTATCAGACACTATTGCCGTTAAACAAGCCACCGGATAAACCAATAAACCCAACAAAAATTGGCCATTGGCTTCATTCAATCCTTGTTGATAGATGCCCAAAAAACCCAATACCACTGGGGCAATACCCCAAATGAAAAGGGGTTGTTGAAAGGGTTTAATTTTTTGTTGAAAAGCATAGTACACCCCAAAAATGAGTAAGACCCCCATGCTGATTGATAAAACAGCCCTGCTCCACAACAAGCCACCCAACATGATGATGGTGCACGCTAATAAAATATTTGAGTTGCTTTTTGGCATACCGTTGGCATAAATTTACATTTACACCAGTTATATGTGGAAACAATTATTAGCAGGCATACAAATTGGCAATTATCAATCCATTGCAAGGGCCATTTCATTGGTAGAGAATGAAGTGGAAGGCAGCAATGATTTTTTACAAGCTTTGCCAATTTCAAAAACACCGATCACAGGCATTACAGGACCTCCAGGCGCTGGTAAAAGCACATTAACAGATGCATTAATTGGGCATTGGACAGCAGAAGGTAAAAAAGTTGCGGTACTGTGTATAGATCCTTCATCGCCATTTAATATGGGTGCATTATTGGGCGACCGCATTAGAATGAGTGATTGGTACAATCATCCAGGCGTCTATATTCGGTCATTGGCAACAAGGGGGTCATTGGGTGGATTACACCCGTATATTATTGACATCACCGCTATACTTCAAGCGGCAGGCTTTGATGAAATCATTGTTGAAACCGTTGGGGTAGGCCAAAGTGAAATAGACATTGCAGGCTTAGCGGATACAACCGTGGTAGTGGTAGTACCCGAAGCAGGGGATGAAGTACAAACCATGAAAGCAGGGTTGATGGAAATAGCCGATGTATTTGTAGTGAATAAAAGTGATCGACCAGACGCCGATACATTTGTAAAAAACCTGCGATTAATGATGGCGCCCGCTTTTCAAGTAGACCATCCGATTGAAGTCATCAAAACAGTGGCGTCACAAAAAGAAGGCATTGAAGCATTGGCCAAAGCCATTGCAACACATCACCAATATATGACGGTCAATCATCGAAAAATTTGGTTGCTCACAGAACGCGTTTATCAATTGATTGCCAGAAATAGAATGAAACCATACGACAAAACAGCCATCTACCAAGCATTACAAGCAAAAGTTGAGAGTAGCCAGTTTAACTTATTTAGTTTTGTGCAGGAATATTCTCATATTGGCAAAGCCTGATATTAATTTACATGACTAAAACAACCAAGGTTTTATTTGATGCAGAAAGGATGAAATATCCGCATACAGGCTTGTTTTATTTTTGTAAACAATTGGCGCAGTCTTTATTGAAGCAAACGGCCAACACCAATACCCAATTGCAGTTGATGATACCCAGTCAACAGCAACACTATTTTGAAGCAACTACCCATTTTTTGCCCATTCAATTTTGGTATAAATATTATTTACCCCAATTCAATGACATTGATATTTGGCATACAACCAGTCAAGACAGTGCCTACTTTCCCTTTCATTTTAAGAAGCCCATTGTATTTACCATTCACGACTTAAATTATTTTCACGATCAACGAAAGTCGCTCCGTAAACGGCAAAATTGGCTTAAGCAATTACAAAAAAAAGTAGATGCCAGTAGTTATATCGTGTTTATTTCGGCATATACGGCAAAAGATGTGCAAGCGCATATTGATTTAAAAGGTAAGCCATACACAATCATTTATAATGGGTGCAATTTTGATGAAAGCACACTTGTAACACCGCCATTGCAAGCGCCACAAACACCATTCATTTTTACAATTGGCACGATTGCACTCAAAAAAAATTTTCATGTTTTGCCTGCCTTATTGGCCAACAATGCATTTCATTTAGTGATAGCAGGTATTACACAACAAGCCACTTATTTAGAACAAATCATGGCAGAGGCCAAACGGTGGGGTGTGGCTGATCGCATCCTATTTACGGGTGCAGTTTCCGAGAACGACAAGCAATGGTATTTTGCCAATTGTGCTGCATTTGTATTTCCATCATTGCAGGAAGGATTTGGATTGCCGCTGGTAGAAGCCATGTATTTTGGCAAACCTGTCTTTATTTCAAATGCCACATCATTGCCTGAAATAGGTGGAGACGCAGCGTATATTTTTCCAGATTTTGATCCAAGCAATATGCAGGCTGTTTTTGAAACAGGCATGCAACAGTTTGATCAGAAAAGATCTGCTGCCATAAGCGCAAGAGCAGCAGCATTTAATTGGAACCATGCTGCAAGTGCTTATTTAACTATTTATCAAAGTTTAGTTTAAACAATTTTGACCAACATTTTTAAGCAAAACAACCATTGCCGAACTGCTGATCTTTTTTTAGAAGCCAAAAGTTGTTGGTGATATTGAAAGAATAAGCCCATTCTTTTTACATTATTGAAAAAGCCTGTGCCATGGTAATATTGGTTCAACTTGGCCAATACCTTTTTTTCTTTAGTTAATGCATCCGGACAAACAGTATAAAACAATTGTAGTCTTTCTTGAGCAATTTGTTTTTCTTTTAGCGCAGCTTGGGTTTTTTGCGCTGTTGATCTTTTGCCACCCACTGCACCAAACACATTGTTGCTGTGTTGTCTGTACCAAGCCAATTGGTCTGGAATATAGCGGATGCCACCATGAAGTGTTGCAGAATAGGCAATCCACCAATCGTGCGGAATGATTGTAGGAAAAGGAAAAATTTGTTCTAGAAAAGCACGCCTGATTAACATGGCATGGCCATAAATTCTGCAAAAAATGGCTTGTTCTAAAGGGCTTGAAAAATCTTTACAGGTTACACGGTCAGCAATGGTGACCCCAATGGGTTCCATCTGTTCATTGCATAAAACAGAGTTGGCGTAAACCAAGGCAGCATCCCCAATGGCAGCATATAGTTTGCTGATTTTTTCAGGATGCCATTGATCGTCTTGATCACATAACGCTACATATTCACCTTTGGCCAATTTACAACCCTGTTCAAAATTTTTGATGTATCCTTGATTGGTAGCGCTGCATACCAATTGAATGGTAGAATTTGATTGCCGATAACTTTCAACGATGGCTACCGTATCATCAGAACTATGATCATCACTCACAATAATTTCAATATTGGGATAATCTTGTTGCAATACAGAGTCTAATTGCGTACGAAGAAATTTTGCCCCATTGTAAGTAGCCAACACAATTGAAATTAATGGAAACGGCGTTTGATTGGTCAACATCTTGCTTGCTCTAAGTAGACTAAATTAAATATTATATTTACAAATTGGCAATAAAGCTAAAGAATCATGCAATCATCTTTATCGGTAGTGATGTGTACATACAATGGGGCAGCATTTGTTGAAGCACAAGTGCAGTCTATATTGGCACAGCAGTATCCGTTTGAAGAATTGGTAATTGTAGACGATGCATCCACCGATGGATGTTATGCTTTGTTGCAACAAATAGCAAGTACCGATACCAGAATTAAATTGTATCAGAATCCAACCAATATTGGGTACAATGCCAATTTTGAAAAAGCCGTACGCTTATCAGTTGGCGATTATATTGCCTTTGCAGATCAGGATGATATTTGGGAAAAAGAAAAACTGGCATTGATGATGGCCACCATACAACCATCAACTGCCTTAATCTATTGCGATTCGGTAAGATTTTCAGATGCACCTCCCATTCACCCAAAGCCGAATAAAAAAAACAGAAGAATTGAAGGGCAAGACCCCATGTTATTGGCCATGTTTAATACAGTGAGCGGCCATGCCAGTATCATGCGCAGAACAGCATTGATGCCCATTTTGCCATTCCCTAAAGACATTTATTATGATTGGTGGATGGCCATGCATGCAACCCTTGCAGGCGGTATACAATTTGTGCCCTTTATTGGGGTATACCAACGCATGCACACCCAAAATATTACCATCCAACAAGGGTTAACCGAACAAGCCCATCGCAATCAATACAGGGTGATGTTGAATAGGCATT
>JAIXYL010000047.1 GCA_027490265.1 Sediminibacterium sp. | reverse complement strand
GCATAGCCACTACTGGCTTTTGCTTGACCACCAGCAATGCCGATGAAAATATGTCGGCCTTTTGCATTGGGAAAACGCTTAGTGGTCATTGGAATGATGCCTTTTTCTTCATGCAAGATGGTATAGTCTTTTATTTGTAATTCATTTTGAATATAATCAACCAAAGCATGGTTATATGCTTCATCTTCAATCAACTGTTCGGTAAACAATGTATATTCAATCAAAGCAGTATTGGCAGAAGTTGGCAATACATACATGAATGTGGTGCCGGCTGATTGACTCACTCTAAAATCCATAAAGACAGCTTTTGAAGCATCAAAAACGTCAGCTGCTGTTTGAATTTCCCATCCTTTAAAATGCTGCAAAAAATGGTACTCGTTTGGTTTGGTATTGATTGGTTCAAATAAAATACTGCTGAATACATAATCAGCAAAAATGGTTTCGCCATCAGCCAATTCAACCCCCGTAAATTCATTAGAGGCATCAATCTCAAACCTATGGTCAATTAATCGCTTAACAGTGGTGTTTCGCCATTCAATATTTGGGGATGTAGCAACACTGGCTCTTACATAATTGTAAAAGTCAATCCCCCTAATCATTTTATATACATAAGGGTGAATGCTTAGTTCAGTAGAATATTGATTCGAATAAAAATCCAATTTCTCCCATTGATGGTAAACAATGGGTTCAAAAATATCAGGCCTTGTTTCCCAAAAACACCAAGTTCGATCATTCTGCTGTTTACTATCTGCATCAATGACCAAAATTTTTTTAGCAGCAAAAAAAGGATCAGCATTTAAGCGCATTAACAAACTCATGCCCGCGCATCCTGCTCCTGCAATGATATAGTCGTATTGTTTTTGCAAAGACTATACTGCTTTTAACTTTTCGTCTCTCCTGATTTTATCCCAATATTTTTTGGCAACAATCAACATGCCAAAGCTTTCGCCTTCTTCTTTGTGTAAGTGTTTGTGGTGCATTTTATGTGCCCATCTGATGGCGCGTATATATCGATTATTGCTGCGTGTAAATAATTTGATGCGCTGATGAATAATGATTTCATGCACTAAAAAATAAGCGAACCCATATAAGGCAATACCCGCTCCAATGCTAACCGACCAATAATTTTGATTCATGCTCCCCAACATAATACAGAGCCAACTTGGGATGGCAAAAATCACAAAAAACGCATCATTTTTTTCCCAAAATCCCGGACCCTTTTGGTGATGATCTTCATGCAAATACCAGAGAAATCCATGCATTACATAGCGATGGGTTAACCAAGTAATCCCTTCCATAACTACAAAAACCAATAAGGTTACAAATACATATATCATCTTATAAGAAAATTCTCAGTGATAGAAAAAACAATGCCTGTATGATTAACAAATGTATGGCAAAATGGTTTTGTGCCTTGATCTTCATCTGCTGTTGGATGGCCAGTAATGCAGCACTAATGACAAACCAACAAGCATAATTTAACATGGGGATGGTGTTGCCATTCCAAGTCCAAAATCCCAACTTAATTGCAACGGGTTCCATTAGCCAATCAAAAAATGTGGCCAATACTGCTCCATCAATCACTACAGACCATTTAACAATAGCTCTTGGAATAGGAGCTTCGTATTTTAAAAGCATGTTCTTATTTAATTGTTGCATGAGTGAGCCACAACAAAAAACAATCACAAACCAATTCATCCCAATTAAAAAAGGCACCCCAAACATTTTTGGCCCCATAACGGTTCCATAGGTATAATCTCCAAACAAAATGCCAGTGTTTACACCGATCATTTCTGTAATCATGCCGGTAGCAAATGCCAATACAAAAAAGCCAATAAAGCCTTTTTCTAAACGCTCTTGACTGGCCGCCAACAAAACACTCATTAAGATTAAGTTAAGCGGAGTATTACCAATGAACCAATCTTTATATGGCGTAAATAAAATGCCTATTACGCCAGTGAAATGAAATAGTATGGCTAGGAATAATGGTATGAACGGCTTTTGGTATAACATGTTAATGCGCGGCTTTTGTAGGTGTCCCTACCAGATTAGCCGCAATGGCTGCACTGGATAAACATAGTGGGATACCTCCCCCTGGATGAACACTTCCCCCTACAAAATACAAACCTTTTGTGGTATTACTAAAATTAGGATGGCGCATAAATGCGGCCCCTTTGCTATTAGAGCTGGTGCCATATAATGAGCCCATATAAGACGCTGTTTTAGCTTCAATTGTAACAGGAGACAACATGTCTTCTACTTCAATAAGTGGTTCAATATCTTCTCCGAGTAGTCGACTAATTTTTTTGAGGATGGCCTGTTTATAAAATGCTTGAATGGCATGCCAATCCTGTCCTTTATTAGCTGGGGCATTCACCATTACAAACCAGTTCTCTTTTCCTTCAGGGGCTTGAACAGATGGTTCACGCTTACTAGTGATATTGATGTACACAGTTGGATCTTCAAATGGCTTGCCAGTTTTAAACAAGGATTGAAATTCTTGTTCGTACTGCTCACTAAAAAATATATTGTGTAAATCTAATTGGGGAAAGCTTTTATTAATGCCCCAATAAAAAATAAATGCACTGCTGCTTCTTTCTTGTTTTAAAACTTTTGCAGCTTTTATTGGATTACCTAATAACTGGTTATAAGTAAAGTAAATATCCATATTGCTCACCACAATATCTGCCATGATATTCTGCTCATTAACCACCACACCTTTCACCGTATTTTGGGCATGGATAATTTTTTGCACTTTACTATCAAATTGAAACACGACGCCTTTTTTAAGAGCCAATTGGTACAATGCATTGGTAATGCTGATCATGCCACCCTTTGGATAAAAGGTTCCTTCGTTGTGTTCTAAATGCGGAATCAATGACAGCATCGCTGGTGCTTTATAAGGATTACTGCCATTATACGTTGCATAGCGATTAAATAATTGCACCAATTTTGCTGATTTAAAAGCCCGTTGATTGTATTGGTTTAAGGATTGAAATAAATAAGGCCAGCGCAGTGTTCGAACCGCTTTAAAAATGGGCGCTTTTACAATCGTTTGCATTTTGTGTAAAGAATACTCTAAAAAAACGGTTGCAATATTTTGGTAGGCTTTTTCTGATTGATTTAAATAGCGATGCAAATTTTCAGCAGGTTCATTCGTTTTGGCTTGTAATTCAGCTGCAAATTTTTCATGATCTGCATATGCATGAATAACAGTGCCATCTTCATAAAAATAATTACAAGCCACCGGTACTCTTTCGTAACTAAAGTAAGCTTCAATAGGTTCACCGGCAAAAGCAAATAGTTCTTCAATTAATTGTGGTCTTGTAAATAAACTAGGGCCCGCATCAAAGCGATACCCATTTAATTCAAAATCACTGAGCTTACCACCAGGATACGCATTCTTTTCAAACACTGTTACTGAATACCCCATCACTTGTAATCGAATGGCAGCAGCCAATCCGGCAACGCCTGCACCAATTACGATCGCTTTTTTGGCTGGGTTATTTTGCATACCATTTATTTATTTTGTTGCAACCACCATGCTTTTACTTTAGGAAAGGCAATTAAAAACCATGAAGTAAAATGGTCTGGCTGCGTTTGAATCAGTGTTTCTATACTTTCAAATGTACGGAAAGCTACGGCTTGTACCTCTAAAGGATTGGGTTCACAAATGCCTTGGTATTGCCCTACAAATACATGATCAAATTCGTGTTCGGTTAAACCGTTGTCGAATGGGGCTTTGTATACAAAATCAAATGCTTTTTCAAGAGGGGTTTCAAAACCCATTTCTTCCTTTAAACGCCTGCTTGCTGCAGCTTGAGTGGTTTCTCCTGGTCTTGGGTGACTGCAACAAGTATTGGTCCACAAATTGGCACTATGGTATTTGGATGCAGCTCTTTGTTGTAAGAGCATTTCTCCTGCCTCATTAAATACAAATACACTGAAAGCCCGATGCAAAACCGCTTTTTCATGTGCTTCCATTTTTTCCATAAAGCCCAACGCTTCGTCAGCTTCATTCACCAGAATCACTTGTTCAAACATGTACTTAAAGCAAATTTAGTTGGCTTCTAATACCAGCTTTGGCCAGTATAAACATTTTACCATGGTCAGGAATGCGCACCCTTGTTTCTAAAATGTTTTGGGGTTGCAATTTTTTGATTTTTTTGAAAAGGCTTAAATAATATTTATAAGCAACATACACGCCAAATCTGGCTTTTAAAGGCAATTGCAAAATGCCTTCATATGCATGATCAAAATCTTTTTGTATGTCTTCTTCAATTTTGATTTTTTCTTGTAAGGTGAAATTGCTGAAATCGCAACCTGGGAAATACATCCGGTCTAATCCCTCAAAATCAGCCTTTAAATCTCTTAAGAAATTGACTTTTTGAAATGCCGCACCAAGACTACATGCATAAGGTTTTAACTGCTCGTATTCTTTTTTATCACCATTACAAAATACATACAAACACATTAAACCCACCACTTCAGCACTGCCATAAATATATTCCTCATACCCAGATCGATCGTATTGCTTTTTTTGCAAGTCCATTTCCATGCTGTGCAAAAATGCATCAATCAATTGTCGATCAATTTGATATTCATTCACCGTTAATTGAAAACTATGTAAGATTGGATTCAAAGATATTTTTTGATCAATTGCCCTATACGTTGCTTCTTTAAATTCAGCCAGCAATGTTTCTTTATCAAAGGCATGAAATGTATCCACTATTTCGTCCGCAAATCTTACAAATCCGTAAATATTGAAAACGGGTGTTCTAAGATCCTTATGCAAGAGACGAATGGAAGAAGAAAAACTGGTACTGTAGAGCTCCGTTGTTATTCTGCTACATTCTTGGCTTACTTGGTGAAACAGTTTAATCATATAGTTTCGAAATTTCTTTAGCTACCACTTCACCGCTGATTAAGCTGGGTGGTACACCCGGCCCTGGTACGGTGAGTTGTCCTGTAAAGAATAGGTTTTTTACTTTTTTACTTCTACAAGACGGCTTTAAAACAGCTGTTTGCAGTAAAGTGTTCGCTAAACCATAGGCATTTCCCTTAAAAGCATTGTACTCACTAATGAAGTTGCTTTGCGCAAAGGTTTTTTTATAAATGATCGCATCCTCTACTGACTGACCAGTTTGCTGTTCAATCCGTTTAACTATCAATTTAAAGTACTTTTCTCGTAATTCCTCATTATCCCCCGTTAAACCTGTAGCAACAGGAATCAATAAAAATATATTTTCACAACCTTCAGGTGCTACAGAAGCGTCAGTGACTGATGGCGCGCACATATAAAACAATGGGTCAGTGGGCCATTCTTTGCTTGTGTAAATTTCTTTACCATGCAAGCTAAAATCGGTATCAAAAAATAAGGAGTGGTGAGGTATATTATTCAATCGCTTATTGAGCCCAATATAATACAATAGACAACTGGGGGCCATCACGCGTTTTTCCCAATATGCCGCAGAATAGGTTTGATAAGCAGGTTGTAACAAAGCTGTTTCTACATGGTGATAATCGGCTCCGCCAATCACAACATCAGCATCCAAATTGACCATGACCTTACCAGCTGGTGTATTGGCCATACAAGACACCGATGTTGCCATTCCATTGGTCACGTTAATTTGATTAACCTGATGTTTAAAGCGGAATTCTACACCTAATGAAGTGGCCAAATCGTACATGGCTTGTGCAATTTCATACATGCCTTTTTTCGGATACCAAGTACCTCCTTTGATATCGGCATAATTCATCAAACTGTATAAAGCTGGGGTATGTTCAGGCAATGCACCCAAAAACAAAACTGGAAATTCCATGAGCTCAACCAGTTTGGGATTTTTAAAAAACTTGCCAACATGGGCTTTCATGGAATTAAACACATCCAGTTTAAAGACGCCTTTAATTAAATCTAAATCTAAAAATTCGGTAAGAGACTGACCAGGCTTAAACACCAATTTATTAACGCCTACTTGGTATTTGTAAGCTGCCTCTTTCATGAACAGGTCCAATTGATTTCCAGCGCCTGGTTCAAGTTTTTCGAAAAGGGCTTTTAAGGCTTGATAATCTGCAGGAATATCGGTAACATCATCAGACCAATAAACCCTATAGGAAGGATCTAGTCTTTCCAAATCATAGTAATCAGCAACCTTTTTACCAAATTGATTAAAATATCTTTCAAATACATCAGGCATCCAATACCAACTTGGACCCATATCAAAAGTAAATCCCTCTGCTGAGTATTTGCGGGCCCTGCCGCCCGGTAAATCATGTTGTTCTAGTACAATTACTTTCCAGCCCGATCTGGCTAGAAAGGAGGCCGCGGACATGCCCGCAAAGCCACTTCCGATGACGATCGCTTGCTTATTCTTCACTTGAAACGTAAGTTAATGAAAATTCTAGAAACGCTGAATATGCGCTTTCAACAGTTTTCGAGCAAAGTGAATTCTGCTCTTGATGGTACCCAAAGGTTCGTCAAGCATTTCAGCTATTTCGTGGTATTTATAGCCATCAAAATATAACAAAAATGGATTTCTGAAAATTTCTGGCAAATTATGAATGGCTTGTTTAACCTCTTTCATATTGATGCCTGCAATGGCTTCGTTGGCTACCGCACCCTGGTTAAAATCTAGTAAGAATTCATTGGGTGTATTATCAAAAATAGTGGCTTGCTTAGACTTTCTTCTGTAGTTGTTGATAAAGATATTGCGCATGATGGTGTACAACCATGCTTTAATATTTGTACCAACATTATACTTGTCTTTATTAGCCAATGCCCTGAACAAAGTTTCCTGATATAGGTCTTTGGCCGCTTCCTGATCGCGTGTAAGAGTTACCGCAAAAGGTTTCAAAAAATCCGCATTGTTAACCAGCATTTGATTGAAATCGAGCGTAGACATGGCGTATTGTTTAATTTATTAGAGCATAAAGCTAAACATAAATATTGGATTCGGCCGATTTTTTTGTTTAATTTTTATTAAAGAAATGTGAAACAAAAAACCCGCTGATAGCGGGTTGATTGATTGTTGTTTAAACATTATATTTTAATACTATAAGGTGGAAATATAATCCATCACTTCAGATAAAGACCGTTTAAATGACACATTAGTGGGTACACGTTTCTTATAACTTTGGGTTAAAGCGCCAGAAACAATCACCTGAAATTCAGGGATTCTGTTCTGTACATTCACTAAGAATTTTTCAAAATTAAAATTATTGGCTACCGAAGTAATATGTGAGTACAAGAAATCAGGCTTCTTTAAAGTTGCCACATATTCAACATCTTTTAAAGGCACATTAGCGCCTAAATAAATGACTTTGATGCCTCTGCTTTTGAACAAATAATAAGTGAATAATAAGCCCAACTCATGGTGTTCACCTTCTGGCAAAAACACCACAACTGTTTTCTTTTGTACCAATGGCGTATGACAGGTTTCAATACCCATGATCAACTTCTGACGAATAATATTCGTCACCAAGTGTTCTTGTGCCGGATTGATATGGTTGGTGATCCATAAAATACCAATGCGTTCCAAGAACGGAAAAATGATTTGCGGGATGGTTTTTTCAATGCCCTTAGACTTGATATAGCCGTCTAAAAGCATTTCAAAGTCTTCCAGTTTCATGTCTACCATGCAACTGATTAACTCATTGACCATTCGCTCAATCTGTGCTTGGGATTGGTTTAAAGCAAGGGTTTTCTCACGCATTTCTGCGGAACTCATCTTGTCTATATGAGAAATCTTAAACCCGTACTTATTCAATAAGGCAATATTGAGCACGGTTTTTAACTCATCTCCGGTATAATACCGAATATTGGTTTCTGTACGCTGCGGGTTCAGGAACGAGTACCGCTGTTCCCAAATGCGGATGGTATGCGCTTTAATTCCCGACAGGTTCTCTAAATCTTTGATTGTAAAGGCATTCATACCCATACTAACGTCAAAGTTTCGGTTTTGTTTAAAAGAATTATAAAACCTTTAAACGCTTTAAGTATTCACCATAGCCACTTTTCGCGTATTTATCTGCTAAAAGCATGAGCTGGTCTCTATTGATAAAGCCCATTCTGTAGGCAACTTCCTCTATACAACCTACT
>JAIXYL010000013.1 GCA_027490265.1 Sediminibacterium sp. | reverse complement strand
ATGTTCGCATTTGTATTGTTCATTTACAGGGGTACTTAATCCATACCCATTGTTTTCAATAATAAAAATGACTGGTAAGTTCCAGACAGCAGCTACATTCAGTGCTTCATGAAAATCGCCTTCACTGGTACCGCCATCGCCAGAAAATGCAACGGAAGCTTTGGCTTCTTTTCTTAAAGCATATGCGAGTGCAACGCCATCGGCAATCGCTAACTGTGGGCCTAAATGAGAAATCATTCCGCAGATATGATAAGGCTTTGATCCAAAGTGAAAGCTGCGCTCCCTCCCTTTGCTATACCCGTCTTTATTACCTTGCCATTGTCTGAATAATTTATTCAAAGGCATTTGTCTGGATGTGAATACGCCCAAGTTTCTGTGCAACGGCATAATCCATTCATCGTTGGCCATGGCTAATGTAGTGCCTACTGCAATGGCTTCCTGCCCAATCCCACTAAACCATTTACTAATTTTCCCTTGACGCAACAACACCAACATTTTTTCTTCAATCATGCGTGGCAGTAACAAATTGCGATACAGATAAATCAATTCTTCGTTAGAAAAAGGTTCGCGATTAAAATCCATGGCGTGTAACAGTATTAGGCAATAAAGTTAACCCAATTTGTGGAGCTTCACGAAATGAAAAAAGCCCCGAATGACTTCGAGGCTTTGACAATATGATTCGTTCCAATTAATCTCTGCTGCTGAGTTTGCTCAAGAGTTTTAGCATTTCAATGTACAACCAAACAATGGTGACCATTAAACCAAATGCACCGTACCATTCCATAAATTTCGGCGCACCTCTTTCAGCACCTTGCTCAATCATATCGAAGTCCATGATTAAGTTTAATGCAGCAATTGCCACTACAAATAAGCTGATACCAATGCTTATTAAACTGCTATCGTACATAAAGCTCACGTTCACGCCAAACATGCGCAAAACCATGGTGATTAAGTAGAATATACCAATACCCAATGTGGCAGTGAAGACGATTGATTTAAAACGCTCCGTTGCACTGATAATGCGGAAATTGTACAATAAAAACATGGCCAAAGCCACCCCAAAAGTTAAGCCAACGGCTTGCATAACCAAACCAGGATAAGACTCAGCAAAGGCGGCGTTCATAATGGCAGAAATAGCACCAATAAACAAGCCTTCTAATAATGCATATAGTGGCGCCAAAAACGGTGCCCAATTGGGTTTAAAGCTAATGGCTAAAGCAGCAATTAATCCACCAATAATACCTACCCACATCAGGGTCATCATGGTATCTTGCTTGAGTTGTTCGTATAAATTCCAGTTGTATGCTGCACCAGCAATCAGCATCAGCATCATAAAACCAAATTTGTTGATAGAACCTCTAACAGTCATTGTGCCCATATTGGCAGCAGCCATTTCGTGGCTCTTATCAAACATCTTCTCCGTAAGGGTAGGGTTACCCGATTTAAAAATTGCCATATTGAATTTTTTCTGTTTCAAATCTAATATAAACAAATTTCATTCCAAGGGTTTATTCAAGGGCTTTAACAAGATTTTGTTCAGCTTTTGGCTTAAAAAACGGCAATTAATGCATAAAAAGATGCCGAAAGGGCAGTGCGAATGCCCCCCAATTTGGTAACTTTGCTGCCTCAATTAGCATAGATGAACAACAACGAGTCGGTTTTACAGAGTGTCGTGATCAAGTTTGCAGGGGATAGTGGGGATGGCATGCAATTAACAGGACAACAGTTTACCAATAATACTGCATTATTAGGGATAGATTTGGCCACTTTTCCAGACTTCCCTGCTGAAATCAGAGCCCCAATCGGTACCGTGCCCGGGGTAAGTGGATTTCAATTGCATTTTTCTTCCAATAAAGTGTTTACACCAGGCGATATAGCCGATGTATTAGTGGCCATGAATGCCGCTGCTTTAAAAGTGAATTTGAAAGCCATTAAGAAGGGCGGTAAAATCATAGTCAATATTGATGGTTTTGATGCCAAAAATTTAAGATTGGCCAATTATCCAGAAGGCGTGAATCCATTGGAAGATGGCAGTTTAGATTCATTTGAACTGATCAAAATTGATGTAACCAAATTAACGCGTGAAGCGCTCAAAGAATTTACCGACTTAGGCACAAAAGAAAGAGATCGCGCAAAGAATATGTTTGTATTGGGGTACATCTATTGGATGTACAATCGAAAGCTTGATAATACGATTGATTTCTTGCAAGAGAAATTTGGCAAGAAAGAAAGCATTTTACAGAGCAATATTAAAGTGTTACAAGCTGGATATAATTACGGTGATACTACTGAAACATTTACGTCTAGGTACACCGTAGAGAAAGCCAAAATGCCTGCTGGTTTGTATCGGAGCATCATGGGTAATCAGGCATTGGCCATGGGGTTGATTGCGGCTGGCGAAAAATCGGGACTGCCTTTGTTTTTAGGCACCTATCCTATCACGCCTGCTTCAGATATTTTACATGACTTAAGTAAGTATAAAAGTTTTGGCGTAAGAACATTTCAAGCAGAAGATGAGATAGCGGGGATCACCGCCGCTATTGGTGCAAGCTATGGCGGATCCATTGGCATCACTACCACATCAGGACCTGGTATGGCGTTGAAAACAGAAGCCATGGGATTGGCAGTGATGTTAGAAATTCCTTTGGTGATTATCAATATACAAAGAGGCGGCCCATCCACAGGATTACCCACTAAAACTGAACAGAGTGATTTGTTGCAAGCCTATTATGGCAGAAATGGCGAATGTCCGATGCCAGTGATTGCATCCGCAACACCATCTGATTGTTTTGATGTGGCATTTGAAGCAGTGCGCGTTGCCATTCAACATATGACACCCGTGATTTTGTTAAGTGATGGATATATAGCCAATGGAGCAGAGCCTTGGAAGTTTCCACAAACTGCAGACTTGCCAGAAATAACCGTGAGCTTTAAAAAGGGATTATCAGAAGATGAACCCAAATTCATGCCATATAAACGCGATGAAAAATTAGCCAGACCATGGGCAGTACCTGGAACTGCAGGTTTAGAACATCGGATTGGAGGGTTAGAAAAACAAGACATCACGGGTAATATCAGTTATGATCCAGAGAACCACCAGCATATGGTGAAAGTTCGTCAAGCAAAAGTAGACTTGATTGCAAAATACATTCCATTACAAACCATTGACAGTGGCCCATCAAAAGGCAAAGTATTGGTACTCGGATGGGGCTCTACTTATGGTGCCATCAAAAGTGCTGTATTAGAATTACAAGCAGCAGGCCATGCCGTGAGCCATGCACATATTCGTTACCTGCGTCCGTTCCCAAGCAACTTGGGAGACATCATCGCTAGTTTTGATCAAGTATTGATTCCAGAAATCAACAATGGACAATTGATTAAAATCATTCGTGATGAATACTTAGTAGATGCAAAAGGCTACAACAAAATCATGGGTGTGCCAATAACAAAAGGAGAATTGGTGGATGCGATTAGTGCTATGTTGTAAGGTGCCGAATTTGCAATATTAATTAAGGAGCATCGATTAGTATTTATGGTTAAAGAAGACTGCATGAAGTTACTTCCACTACTTTTAACTTTCTTAAGTTTAGGTTCAGTTTTTGGAATTAGCCAAGTATCTACGTTAACAGCAAAAATTATTGACCAAAAAACGAAAAAGCCAATTACAGGTGTAATTGTGCTGAATTTAAGTAATCAGAAAAATGCTACTTATACAAACGAAGAAGGGATATTTAGTTTATTGGTTGCCCAAAATGATTCTCTTAAAATTAGTTGCATTGGCTATAAAGATTCTGTAATAAAGCATTTTGAAAATTTATCTTTATCAACTATTGAACTCCGCCCTAATTTTATTTTACTAAATGAAGTTGTTGTAAATAATTCTCTTAAAAGAAGTAGTACTACTTTGGGATATACTGGTAGAGAATACAAAACGTTTAATCAAGGTGGTAGTAAAGGTTCAATTTTATTGGTTTTTGTTCCAAATGAGGATCCTAGTAAAAATAGAGTTATAACTAAACTAAATTATGAACTACGAGTTATAAATAGAGAAAATGAGAAAATTAATAAAGGAATAGTTAGAGTAAGGCTATATTCTTCATCCGATACTGTGATATATCCAAAAAGCGATTTGTTACAGGATAATTTAATTCAAACTATTCCGCTTAAAAATAAACAAACCTTAATAGTTGATATCAGTAAATATAAAATCAGTCTTCCGGCTAATGGCGTTTTTGTTGGATTAGAATGGTTAGGCGAGAAAAATAATTCTTATGAAATTAATCTTAACCCTGCTTTTGTAGCTGCAAAATCAAAAGTTGATCCGTTTAGTTTTATTTCGTTTTATGGAAAACCATTTGTACATGTTGGCAAGATGCT
>JAIXYL010000121.1 GCA_027490265.1 Sediminibacterium sp. | reverse complement strand
AGATTGCGTCCATTTTACTGCTCCTGTTAATTGATTGATTAAATTTTGTTTGATGGCTTGTGGATCAGTCACTGCATGTGCAACTGTATTCTGATAAACAGGGCAAGTAGGCGTATTGAACACAGCGGCTTCTATGGCAGCAGCCAATTCGGCTTTTGCAGGCGCCATCAAAGGAGAATGAAAAGCGCCACCCACCGGTAGTACCAATGCGCGTTTGGCGCCCGCTTCTTTTAATCTGATACAAGCCAATTCAATGGCTTTAACAGAGCCACTGATCACCAATTGACCAGGACAATTGTAGTTGGCAGCTACCACCGTTTCACCTGTTTCAGCTTGCACTTCAGCACAGATGGCTTCCACTTTTTCATCAGGCAAGTTCAACACTGCAGCCATTGTAGATGGATTCAGCTCGCAGGCTTTTTGCATGGCTTTGGCGCGAATGCTGACCAATTCAAGGGCTTTATCAAAAGCCAACACACCATTGGCCACTAAGGCAGAAAATTCGCCCAATGAATGCCCCGCAACCATATCAGGTTTGGCGCCTTCAATGGTTTTGAAAGCAGCAACAGAATGTATGAAAATAGCAGGCTGCGTAATATTGGTTTGCTTCAAAGCTTCATCAGTACCCGTGAACATGGTATCACTGATTCTGAAGCCGAGTATATCATTGGCTTGTTCAAACAATTCTTTCACAGATGTATGGGCATCATAAAGATTTTTACCCATTCCTGAAAACTGCGCGCCCTGACCAGGGAAAACAAAAGCATGCTTTGCCATGAATTAAAATTTATGGCAAAGTAAATGATTTTTTAAAACTCAGTCTTTAATTCTAGGTAACGTAAGAATTCTTCTTTGCGTTTGTCTTCTTTAAACTTGCCACCATAAAAAGACGTAATGGTTGAAGAGGTATCATCTTCTACACCACGACTGGCTACACAAAGATGCTTGGCATCAATTACAATGGCTACATCTTCCGTACCCAATGCCTGTTGCAATTCTTTTGCAATTTGAACAGTCAAACGTTCTTGAACCTGAGGACGTTTTGCGTAAAACTCAACCAAGCGATTCAATTTACTTAAGCCAATCACTTTGCCATTGCTGATATACGCAACATGGGCTTTACCAATGATGGGTACAAAGTGGTGCTCGCAATTGCTGTAAAAAGAAATATTCTTTTCAACCAGCATTTCATTGTATTTGTACTTATTGTCAAATAAAGCAATAGCAGGTTTGTTAGCAGGATTAAGGCCGCTGAAAATTTCTTTGACATACATTTTGGCCACACGTTTAGGTGTGCCTTTCAAGCTGTCATCGCTTAAATCTAAGCCAAGCGTTTCCATGATGGCTTTAAAATGATCTTGGATAATGGCAATTTTTTCGTCATCAGATTTTTTAAACGCATCCGCTACCATGGGTGTATCCACAGATGTGCTGATATGATTATCGCCCATTTCATCCACTAAGCTATCGTCTGTAAAAACGATTTTATCACCATTCAGTCGGATATTCGACAAAATTTCGTTCTGTTTCATACAATCTAATTTTTAAAGTAAACTTCTCGTCTAGCTTGGCTCTGATTAAATCATGGATCACCACTGCAATATTTTCTGCAGTTGGATTAAGGTCCTTAAATTCCTGCGTATCTAGATTCAAATTTTTATGATCAAACCGGTTTAATACCTGTTCTTTAATAATATCACTTAATATTTTCAAATCAATCAAGTAGCCAGTTTCAGGATCAATCTCACCTGATACTTGCACAATCAATTCATAATTGTGGCCATGAAAATTATCGTTATTGCATAACCCAAAAATCGCTTTATTGCGTTCAGCAGACCATGCTGGATTATTCAGTCGGTGTGCCGCGTTAAAATGTTCCTTACGGAATACAGTGATTCTTTTGTTATTCATTATCTACATTATAAACCATCAAATGCTCAGCTGAACTTTTTTGTTTAGTACTGTTTCAGAAGTGTGCTGATCAAGTGTCTAAACCAATTGTTCTGTAAACCTATCCAAATACGTACCAGAAACCAAAAAAGATGCTAAATGGCAGATTTATAATGTTATAACAACAAATAAATAGTTTTGTTTAAACTTACTCACCAAAATATTCTACATAAATCCGAGGGGTCTCGTATAATTTGACACAATGAAGCTGAACTGGGCTAGGCAAGTGTGGTGCCAATTGTTGCCAAATCGCCAATGCCAAATTTTCTGTACTACACATTTTACCTGCCATAAAAGGCACATCCATATTCAAATTCTTATGGTCAAGGTGGTCAATCACATGGGTTTTAATCAATTGACTCAGGGCTTTTACATCAAATAAAAAGCCAGTATCGGGGTCAGGATTCCCTTTAATGGTAACAAAAAGGTCATAATTGTGCCCATGCCAGTTCTCATTTGCACATACACCAAAGACCTGCTTATTGCGTTCTTTGGTCCAAGCTGGATTGTATAATTTATGTGCTGCGTTAAAATGTTCTTGTCTGGTTAGGTACACCATTCCGGTTAAAATTTTTGCAAAGGTACAAAATTGCAGAAAGTTGCGTGTTTTTCGTCAACTTTACAGCATGAGGATCGTCATTACATCGGCCACAACAGCAGAATGGATGCCCAGTTTTGTTCAAATTAATGAACTGTACACTGGTAAAAGCCAGCGTTTAAAACTGCAGTTTTACCAATCAGGGGTGGGATTATTGGCCTCCTCTGTGGCACTTACCCGGTTGGCCATTGAAGAAAGGCCCGATTTAATCATACAGGGCGGGATTGCCGGTAGTTTTTCAAAAAAACTGGCCCCAGGGCAGGTGGTGGTGGTTAACAACGAAATGCTGGGTGATACAGGGGTTGAAGAAAACGGGGTCTGGAAAGATATTTTCGATATGAAACTGGAAAAAAGCAGTTATCATCCCTTCGAAAAAAGACAATTACCCAATCCATGGCTAAAATCATATAATTTACTGCATTTGCCAGCAGTGGATGGCGTTACTGTCAATCAAGTCAGTACAGATGCCAATCGAATAACAACACTCAAAAAAAAATATGGTGCATCCATCGAAACTATGGAAGGTGCAGCCTTGCATTATGTTGGAAGAGAAACCGGCATACCGTTTATTCAAATAAGGGCCATCTCTAATTATGTTGGAGAACGCAACAAAAGCAAATGGTTATTAAAAGAGAGTATTGACCAGCTCAACAATGTACTCATGCAATATGTTGATGCATTGTATCAAATGAAATAATTTTCAGATGACATTTAATCTGGCATTTTCACCTTGCCCAAACGATACATTTATTTTTGATGCATTGGTGAATCAAAAAATAGATACTGCAGACATCCGTTTCAACGTCTATTTAGAAGATGTACAAACCCTCAACGAATGGGCACTTGCGGGTAAAATGGATTTTACAAAAGTCAGTTATGGGGTCTGGCCCAAAATTAGTCATGCATACCAACTGCTCAATAGTGGCAGTGCCTTGGGCAAGGGAGTTGGGCCATTATTGATTACAAAACCATCACACTCCAATCATGATTCAAAGTTTTCTTCAGAAGCGGTGAATGCAATGACCATTGCCATCCCGGGAGAAAACACCACTGCGCATTTGTTGTTTAGCTTAGCCTATCCTAAAGCCACCAAAAAAGTGTTTAAAGTATTTCATGAAATTGAAACAGCCGTCTTAAATGGTGAAGTAGACGCGGGGGTTATCATACACGAAAACCGATTTACATATGAAGCCAAAGGACTGATCAAAATCATAGACCTTGGCGATTATTGGGAGCAAACTTATCAAATGCCGATTCCTTTGGGAGGCATTGTTGCCAAAAAAACAATCGAACCTGCATCTATTCAACAAATAGATGCCTATATCAAACAAAGTATTGAATACGCTTTTGCCAACTATCCTACCATTGCTCCATATGTACGTGCACATGCTCAAGAAATGAGTGAAGCAGTGATGTTGCAACATATCAATCTTTACGTGAATCAATTCTCACTTGACTTGGGAACAGCAGGACATGCAGCAGTTGAAAAACTTACCACAACACAACTTCATGCATAATCAATCCTCGCACAAAGCATAAATCAATGGGTCCTCTGGGGAAAAATTCTCCCTAAACAATTGACATACTTTTATGCTACTGCGTTGAAGTATAGATTCAAATGAAATAGGCTGTGGGAAAATTTTAACTGAGCAATTGACCTACTTATATGCTACTGCGTTGAAGTATAGATTCAATGGGCCCTCTGGGGAAAAATTCTCCACATTTAAGACCTTGAAAAGGGATTGTAGTGGAGAATTTTTAAACCCCAGAGGACCAATAAATTTAAACAGGCTTCAACGCAGCAGCATAAGTTTCGAGGACCCGTTTCCGCGCCTCCTCATGCACCACAATCGGCTTAGGATAAGTAAATTCTTGAAACTCCGGCACCCATTTGCGGATATAGGTTAAGTCTTTATCAAACTTTTCGGTTTGTAAATAGGGATTGAATACTCTAAAATACGGCGCAGCATCACAGCCACTGCTGGCAGCCCATTGCCAACCACCATTATTGGCGGCCAAATCAAAGTCTAATAATTTTGACGCAAAATAGGCTTCGCCCCAACGCCAATCAATCAATAAATGTTTGGTTAAAAAAGACGCCACAATCATCCTGACACGATTGTGCATAAAACCAGTTGCATTCAGTTCACGCATACCTGCATCCACAATGGGATAGCCAGTATGGCCCGTACACCATTTCTCAAATTCATCCTCATTATTGCGCCATTGAATTTTATCGTATTCTGCTTTGAATGCTTGCCCCTTCCCTACTTTAGGAAAATGCCATAAAATCATTTGATAAAAATCGCGCCAAATCAATTCGTTCAAATACGTTTCATTCAACTGCTTTGCAGTAGCTGCCAAAGCTCTTACGCTAACTGTACCAAATCGCAGGTGCACACCCATTTTAGAAGTACCATTACTCAATCCCGGAAAATCCCTTCTGGTACTATAGTGTTGAACAATATCAGTAGATAATTGCTTTGAAGGAAAAACTGTTTCCGTTGCTTGAAAACCCATGTCTTGCAATGCAGGCATCGGCAATGCCGCTTGTTGATAAAACTGAGAAAAATAGGCTTCAGTAGGATATGCTTTTAAGAAGTAGGCATTCAGTTTTGCTTTCCATTTTCTTGAATAAGGTGTAAACACCGTATAAGGTTTGCCATCATCCTTGGTTACTTCATCTTTTTCAAAAATGACTTGATCCTTATATGTGTTAAAGGCAACACCAGCTTGGTTAAGTAGTGCAGCTACAGCCGTATCCCGTTGAATGGCATAAGGTTCATAATCATGATTGGTAAACACTGTATGCACTTGGTATTGTGATAACAATTGGGCAAAAATATCCAATGGTTGGCCATATGCTACCTGCATGGTACTACCCATCGTTAACAAAGTTGCTTGCATTTCTGTGATGGCTGCATGAATAAAAGCTACGCGTTTGTCTTGTTGATCTTGTAACTGCTCTAAAATAGAACGATCAAAAATAAACAAGGGCAGTACCGGTAAGCCGGCTCGGAGTGAATGGTACAATGCGGCATTGTCGTTTAAACGCAAGTCTCTTCTAAACCAAATAATATTCACCAAAGGCTTCATTGCAGCTGTTTAAACTTCAACAGCTACCAAACAAAAAAGTTCAATCAATGTACGAGGCACCAACTGCTTACCACTAGATATTTTTGGGAAATGGATCAGCAAAAACAGCGGGGTTGTTCATGAATGCTATTTCATCATCTTGCAACAAGCATTTTTCTAATGCAGCCACCATGGTTGCTTGATCAATGTCTTGACCAATGAATACTAATTCATTCATTCGATCGCCCCAGATTTTATGCCACTTCGATTCAATATAGGATTGGTTCTCCACAAATGAAGGATACTTGATTCGATCTGCATAAGGCATGCTGGTCCACCAAACGCCTGCTTTTTCTAATCTGGATGAGCCACCTGCTTGACTAAAATTAATGGCATCATCAGGTCTGGAAGCCAACCAAAACAACCCTTTTGCACGAATAATACCCATGGGGTATTCCTCACTTAAATAGGTCCACAAACGCAGCGGATGAAACGGTTTTTGGTGTCTAAATACAAATGAGCTGATGCCATATTCTTCCGTTTCAGGTGTATGTACCCCGCCTTCTAATTCCTTTTGCCAACCAGCAGAATTCTGCGCTTCATCAAAATCAAATAGTTGGGTATTTAAAATGGCTTTAGGATCTACCTTAGAAAAACTAGTTGATATGATTTTTGCACCAGGATTTAATTTTTGAATCGCGGCTTTCAATAATCCTAGGGTTGCAGCGTCAACCAAATCAGTTTTATTCAACACAATCACATTGGCAAATTCAATTTGATCGGTCAATAAATTTACGATGGTTCTGTAGTCGCCTTCTATATCCGTCAATTGACGATCAGCCAACAATTCATTGGTACCAAAATCTTTGAAAAAATTAAAACAATCAACCACTGTAACGAGTGTATCAATGTAGCTGAACTGAGAAAGATCAATTTTGCCATCTTCGCTAACAAAACTGAATGTTTGGGCAACAGGTACCGGTTCACCAATTCCCGTATTTTCAATCAACAAATAATCAAAGCGATTTTCTTTAGCCAGCTTTTCCACTTCAATCATCAGGTCTTCTCGCAAAGTGCAACAGATGCACCCATTGCTCATTTCCACTAATTTTTCTTCAGTTCTAGAAAGCACATTTTGGCTCTTCACCAAATTGGCATCGATATTTACTTCACTCATATCGTTCACAATCACAGCCACTTTCAGGCCTTCCTTATTGTGCAAAATATGATTCAATAAAGTGGTTTTTCCTGAACCCAAGAAACCACTTAACAATGTAACGGGTAATTTACGACTCTTCATTTATGCAACTTTGTTGCAAAATAAAGGATTTTTTTTGATATGCAACTTGGTTGCAAAACAATACTATTCAAATAATGGGGCAACGGATGTTTTATACAGTGTATGTACCAACTGTGCCGCATAATGACTTTTGCCACATTGCTTGACCCATCTGATTCCATAAATGGCATTGGTTAAAAAAATCTCAGAAGCTTTCAACAATTGCGCGGTGGTGATAATCCCCTCCTGAACATGGTAGCCTTGTTGCTTTAGTTCTGTCAAAAGATGTTGGCGCATCACGCCTGCAACAGGTCCTTCAGACAAAGCTGGTGT
>JAIXYL010000099.1 GCA_027490265.1 Sediminibacterium sp. | reverse complement strand
GCCATCATCATAGACATGGCAAAGAAAAGCGCACCGAGTGTGATTCTTGAATAGGTTTTCATGGTGTTATAGTTTTAAACATTTCCGAACTTAAAGATTCGACATCGGAAGACTTCGACTTGTTGCAACAAGATTTTGTTCTGAACAAGACGAAGGAACGCTTAAGTTTTACCACACCATGAGGCAGAATCAACCGAAAACCAACGTTATTTAACGCTGTAAAAACTTCGCATCTGTAAACTAAGGCAGTCAGCTGATTCATGTAAGTAAAGTATCATTTGGTTACACAAAAAAGCAAATAAACAATTACAACAATCAAGTGGAATTACGGAAAACAAACCGTGATATAACGGTGGCGCCACAACCCAAACTATACTTTGGGTATATTTTTTTAAGCATTTTATTTTTAAATCATCTGTGAGGGCGAGCATCGTAAAGAAGAGCAATCTAGGCCCAAAAAAAACTGACCCAAAAAAAACTGACCCAAAAAGAGCTCTAAAAAAACAGTAAATCCAGTCCATAAAAAAACAGCCCCTCAAAAGAGGAGCTGTTCAAACTTAATTAAGAAAAAAAATCAAACGCTGAAAAAATCAAAGCGCATAAGGAACGCTGCAACTAATTTGGTTAAGCCATTTAAAGCTGCACGGCACCTTCTACTAATACGGTTGCTTTGTTGTTAATGACTTCTACAAATCCACTTTGGATAGAATAACTTTCGACTTCTTTTTTGTCCTTCAAAATCTTTAGATTACCCTTACCCAAGGCACTTACCAAAGGCGCGTGCTTGTCGAGTATTTCGAATAAACCACTGATACCTGGTAATTGTACACCGTACACTTCACCACTGTATAGTTTTTTCTCAGGCGTTAATATTTCTAGAATCATAAATTATCCTTTTGCAGCTTCCATCATTTTCTTACCCTTTTCCATAGCATCTTCTAAAGTACCTACTAAGTTGAAGGCAGCTTCAGGATACTCATCTACTTCACCGTCCATGATGGCGTTGAAACCTTTGATGGTATCTTCAATGCTAACGAATACACCTTTCAATCCAGTGAACTGTTCAGCTACGTGGAATGGTTGTGATAAGAAACGTTGTACTTTACGAGCACGTTGTACGGTCATTTTATCTTCGTCGCTCAATTCATCCATACCAAGGATGGCAATGATATCTTGTAGTTCCTTATAACGCTGTAAAATTAATTTTACGCGGTTAGCACAATCGTAATGTGCATCACCAACAATCGCAGGAGTTAAGATACGAGATGTAGAATCCAATGGATCCACCGCAGGATAGATACCTAAGTCGGCAATCTTACGGCTTAATACAGTTGTGGCATCTAAGTGTGCGAAAGTTGTTGCAGGAGCAGGGTCAGTCAAGTCATCCGCAGGTACGTAAACCGCTTGTACTGAAGTGATAGAACCATTCTTGGTTGAAGTAATACGCTCTTGCATCAATCCCATTTCAGTTGCAAGTGTTGGTTGGTAACCCACCGCTGAAGGCATACGACCTAACAACGCTGATACCTCAGAACCTGCTTGAGTGAAACGGAAGATATTATCTACGAAGAACAAGATATCCTTTCCTTTACCAGTACCATCTCCATCACGGAAATATTCTGCAATGGTCAAACCACTCAAAGCCACACGAGCACGTGCACCTGGAGGTTCGTTCATTTGACCGAATACGAAAGTAGCTTTAGAATCTTTCAAGCCTTCTAAATCAACTTTAGATAAATCCCATCCGCCTTCTTCCATGCTGTGTTTGAAAGCATCACCATATTTCATGATACCTGCTTCAATCATTTCTCTCAATAAGTCATTACCCTCACGTGTACGCTCACCCACACCGGCGAATACTGACAAACCACCGTGTCCTTTTGCGATATTGTTGATTAACTCTTGAATCAATACGGTTTTACCTACACCCGCACCACCGAACAAACCGATTTTACCACCTTTTGCATATGGCTCAATCAAGTCGATTACTTTGATACCAGTAAACAGAATTTCTGTTGCGGTACTAAGATTCTCGAATAATGGTGGTTTATTGTGAATGGGACGACCATTGGTTTTATCTAACTGAGGTAAGCCGTCAATCGCATCACCTGTTACATTGAACAAACGACCATTGATGCCTTCACCTGTAGGCATTGCAATCGCTTTTCCGGTATCAATTACTGCCATTCCTCTCACCAAACCTTCAGTACCGTCCATTGCAATGGTACGAACACTGTCTTCACCCAAGTGCTGCTGCACTTCTAATACCAGCTTATCGCCGTTTTCTTTGGTTATCTCTAAGGCATTGTAGATTTCAGGCAGTGCGCTGTCCTGAAAATGAACGTCTACAACCGCACCAATAATTTGTTTAATCTTCCCTGTTGTTGCCATAAATGGTTGATTTGGCCGCAAAGGTAAGGGTAAGGAGCAAAAAAAAGCGGGGAAACTAGTCCTTTTTTTTCTTGAAGAGGGAAAACAAGGATTGTGCCACTGGAACCAGTTTTAAAATGTTCCAAGCACCACTTAGGGTAGCCGTGTTAAGAATAGCGGGAACGATGGCGCCAGAAGCCTTTTTAAACAGCTGCCCAGGCACTTTTTCAGCCAGGCTGCTCAGTTCTTTTTCCTGATTGGCCACGGTGCCTTTTAGCTGTTCAATCGCTTTCAAGAGGTCTTCCTGGTTATTGATTGGTTGGGGCGTATAAATGGGCATTACTTAAATAGCAGTTTAATAATGAGGTTAACCACTTGAGTGATCAATTTTTTGCGAAATAACAAGAGTACACAGAGGGTAACCCCAAAAAATGCAGCCACATACCCAAAACCCTTCACCAAGCTTCCTGTGAGGTCGGTCAAATAATAGGCGGTCGTAATCCCCCCGAAAACCAATGCAAAGCCCAATAAAGTCAAAATAAGGGTAAAGACCACTACAATAGCCATTTTTTGACTGAGCTGGTGCGTTGCTTGCATTTTGGCTAGCAAAATGCGGTTTTCAATATAGGCTTCCAACTCCTTTTTGGCGTCTCCAAAAAAATCTGCCGATTCAGACATACAAACAATTTATCGTGAGGACAATCCAGCAATTATGCTTCTGCAATCTTTTGCTCTAATTCTTTGACCAGGTTCTTGGCCTTGGTTAACAGTTCGTCAACCCCTTCTTTGGCATTGCCATACCCTTCTTGCATATTGTCTTTAAGATGATCTGCTTCTATATTTAGATTAGACAAGAGTTCTTTTCCCTTCTCTGAATTCAAGTACAATGCCAACGCCGTTCCGGCCAGCGCCCCCAGCAACAATCCGGAAATGAATTTACTGTTTTCGCTCATAAATAATACATTTGATACAAGTTACAACAAATGCAGCAAGAACATAAAATAAACCGATATATCTTTTTAGGGGTCATCCTGATTTTTGCGGGCTTTCTGTTCTATACTTTACAACAATTTTTTACTGCATTTTTAGCAGCTGTATTATTTTATGTGTTGAGTAAACCATCCGTTGAATTTTTAGTGAAACGTAAGAACTGGTCTAAAACAGCAGCCGCAGTTTTGGTGATTGTTGTGTCGTTTTTTATTATTCTACTGCCTTTCTCTCTATTAGCAGGGATGCTTTATAACAAAGCCATTTTAATTGCCAATCATACTGATGATTTTTTAGCGCCTTTAAAAGCATTAGACAAGCAATTACAAGCAGATTATCATTTTCAATTGTTGTCGGATAAAAATTTAAATGGGCTTGAAAGTTATTTCACCAATTTCATCAGCACTTTATTGAATCAAGGTTTGAATTTGTTGAGTTCAATTGGAATGATGTATTTCATTTTATTCTTCATGATCACCAACTTGAATAGAATGGAAGCAGCGATTGTATTTTACTTGCCTTTCAGACGCGATAAGATTATGCTATTTGCCAATGAATTGCACGCACAAACAGTAAGCAATGCTGTTGGTGTGCCGTTGATTGCAGTCATACAAGGCAGCTTGGCTTGGGGCTATTATTTATGGGTTGATTTAAGCCAACCCGGATTTTGGGCCGTCTTAACCGGTATTGCATCCATTATTCCCATCGTTGGTGCCGGGCTTATTTGGGTACCCATCAGTATTTATTTGATGGCGAATGTTGGCATAGGCGCAGGCATTGGATTGATTGCTTGGGGCGCACTGGTATTGGGCATTATGGACAATGTGGTCAGATTTGTGCTGGCTAAAAAAATGGCAGATGTTCACCCATTGGTTACCTTACTCGGCGTTATCATGGGACTTAAATATTTTGGTATTACAGGGTTGATTTTTGGCCCGTTGTTGATTTCATACTTTTTAATTTTATTGAAAATCTATTACCAAGAATTTCAACATACGCCCACTACAATGACCAAAAAGAGGGTCTTCAAAACCAGTTTTAAATTGCCTTTCATCAATTAAGGCTATTGACGATTTTCAAATTTTAATTCTGCGATTTTACTGAATGGCTGTATAAATAAATCCTGCAGCAACAGCGCCTAGTATCGGTGCAACGATTGGCACCCAAGCATATCCCCAATCAGAACTTGCTTTCTGTTGCATTGGCAATAAAGCGTGCATGATGCGTGGCCCCAAGTCGCGTGCTGGGTTAATGGCATAACCGGTTGGTCCTCCAAAACTTAATCCTATGGCCAGGACCAACAATGCTACCGGTAAAGCATCCAAAGACCCCAAAGTACTATTGGCTTTAGTGATAAATAAAATGGCCAACATGAAAATGCAAGTGGCTAAAAATTCAGTCATGAAGTTTTGAATAGGATTGCGAATAGCAGGATCGGTGCAAAAGCAAGCTCTTTTAGCCAAGCCATCAGAAGTAGCATTAAAATGGTCTTTGTACAGCATAAATACAATCAGTTGCCCAAGCATGGCGCCTAATAATTGTGCCAGCAAATATTGGGGTACTAAGTCCCAATCAAATTTACCCATCGATGCTAAACCAATGGTAACTGCTGAATTCAAATGCGCCCCACTAGATGCTGCTGCAATATACACGCCAATGAATACAGCCATGGACCAACCAAACACAATGGTGATCAAGCCCCCATTATTGCCCTTGGTTTTTTGCAAGACCACATTGGCCACCACGCCATTGCCTAATGCAAGTATGATAGCAGTACCTAGTAATTCAGCAATAAAAGGCGTCATAAAAAAAATTTAATGAGTAATATATTGTTGGGCTAATTGAATAAATGATGTTAGTTGCGCTTCTTTTTGTTCGTTAGTCCAATGTAATTCTTTTT
>JAIXYL010000046.1 GCA_027490265.1 Sediminibacterium sp. | reverse complement strand
AGCCGAATGTAGGATCTACCATTGCCATTGAATTAGCAGGAAAAAAAGTGGTGAGTCAATTAGTATCTGGTAATGGTTCTAAGAAAACTAAACTGGGGCAATGGGTCATCACTGATACAGGGTTTTATGCCATCACGCTTTCTTGCGTTAAAAAGCAAGGAAAATCAATCGCCAATATTCATGCTTTATCATTAACTGGTTCTGCTGCAGAAGGCCTGCATTTCAATCCTGTTGAAAGAAGAAACGCTGCATCTGTTCATTTGAAATATCCAATAGATGATTCCTCTAAAGTGATGGCATTTTACAATGAAATTACTGTTCCAGAAGGTGCAGACCATTTGTACAGTTATTATATGGCATGTGGTTTCAAGCGTGGGTATTTTGGTATTCAAGTCAATAGCCAATCAGAACGACGCGTTATTTTTTCGGTATGGGATGCTGGTAACGAAGCCATTGACCGTCAAAAAGTTCCAGACTCCAATAAAGTAACTTTATTAGCCAAAGGTCATGAAGTGGTTGCCAATGATTTTGGCAATGAAGGAACAGGTGGACATAGTCATTTTGTGTATCCATGGAAAACTGGTGAAACATACAAATTCATGGTATTTGCTGTGTTGGATAGTGCAAGAGCGAGTACCATTTATTCTGGATATTTTTTTATTCCAGAAACAGGTCGATGGAAATTGATAGCGAGTTTTCGTGCACCAAAAGACGGTCAATATCTGAAGAACCTGTATTCCTTTAGTGAGAATTTCTGGGGCGTTAATGGTCAATTAGAACGCAAAGCTTATTTTGGAAATCAGTGGATACAAAAAGCGAATGGCCGTTGGGAAGAATTGTTGACCAGCCAATTCACATATGATGCTACCGGAAAAGCCAAACATCGGATTGATTTTAGTGCAGGTGCTGAAGGCAAGCAATTCTATCTAAGTCATGGTGGATTTAAACCCGCTAATATTGGGTATGGTCAATCTATTTTCAGACAAGCTTCTGGGCAACGGCCATTAGTGGACTTAACCAAAAATACCGATTCACTGGCACAGGCGGCCATTGATCAATCGCAGATCAAAGCAGCTGTAAGAACTGGACAGATTGATACAACAGGTGCAGAATCAGATGTATATTATCATATTCTAAAACAAGGCAATGGCAAAGCCATTAAAGTGACTGATACTGTGACTGTATATTATAAGGGGGCACTATTGTCTGATGGCAGCGTGTTCGATCAAACCAAGGACAAACCGGCCAGCTTCCCTTTAAATCGCTTAATCAAAGGATGGCAGTTGGCTTTACCCAAAATAAATGTTGGGGGGAGCATTCGCGTTATCATTCCTTCAGGACAAGCCTATGGTATTAGAAGTAGAAGTAAAGACATCCCTGCCAATAGTGTTTTGGTATTTGATATTGATGTGTTAGACGCCAAACAATAAAAGAATAGTCCTATCTTAACATTCAATCCAATATTGACTTTAATATGAGAAAGTATTTTTCCCTATGTTGTATGCTTTTGAGTGTAACTGTAGTATTTGCTCAAACGGCAACCGTATCTGAACCAGTGCCAGCGGGTGTCACTGTAGTTACTACAAAAAATAGTGTGACCATTGCTGGTAAAAAAATTGATTACACAGCCTATACTGGATACTTGCATTTGAAAAATGATACAGGCAAGTTAATCGCCAAAATGTTTTTCACCTATTATAAGAAAGATGGCAGCGACCTGCTCAAACGCCCAATCACGTTTACTTTTAATGGAGGGCCGGGGTCTTCTTCTGTTTGGTTGCATATGGGCGGATTAGGTCCTAAAAGAGTCTTGTTTAATGAGGAAGGTTTTTCCGATGGCCCACCTTATTCTTTTGTCAGCAATGAATACAGTTGGCTAGATAAAACAGATTTAGTATTCATTGATCCTGTTTCTACTGGCTTTAGCAGACCGGCTCCTGGTGAAAGTCCAAAACAGTTTCATGGATTTAATGAAGACATAACATCAATGGGCTCGTTTATCCGACATTTTTTATCGCGATATGAGCGTTGGGGATCGCCTAAATATTTAGCAGGGGAGAGTTATGGAACAACACGCGCTGCTGGTTTGTCTAAACACCTTCAAGATCGTCATCGAATATTTTTGAATGGTATTTTCATGATTTCTGCTGTGTTAAACTTTGGCACAAATGATTATTATGTTGGCAACGATTTACCGCGCGCTTTGTACATTCCTTCCTATACGGCAGCAGCATGGTACCACAAAAAATTGGCTCCCGCATTACAAGCCAATTTGCAAAACGCATTAAAAGAAGCCGAGGCTTTTGCCATTGGCCCTTATGCATCAGCACTGATTAAAGGGGGATGGCTTACTGATGCTGAAAAACAAGCCATTGCTGAAAAAATGAGTTATTATACAGGTCTTTCTGTAGAATATTGCTTACAAGCTAATTTAAGAGTTGAGGAAGGTCGTTTTTACAAAGAACTTAGGAGAAAAGATGGACTGATGATCGGTCGTTTAGACGCCAGATTCACTGGAAGAGATTTAGACGACGCTGGGGAAATGAACAGTTTTGATCCCTCATTTACCAATATTGATGGACCATTTACTGCCACTATTAATGATTATTTTCAACGTGAATTGAACTTTAAGGAAGAAAATGGGTATAATATATTTGGGGATGTTTATCCTTGGAATTACAGCAATGTTCAAAATCAGTTTTTAAATGTGGCGGAAAGTTTAAGAGATGCGATGAGTAAGAATCCACATTTGAAAGTGTATATGGGCGCAGGTTATTATGATTTTGCAACCCCATATTTTACTGCTAAATATGATATTGAACATATGTTTTTGCGACCTGAACAACGTAAAAATGTACAATTCTATTTTTATGAATCTGGTCATATGTACTATATTCACAAACCATCACTGGTGCAATTTAAAAAAGACGTAGATGCATTCTTCGAATTCAGTAGAGGGAAATGAGGCCATTAGAAACTGTTTGATTGCCATTGCTTACAACAATGACCAATCAGCTTATCGAACCCTTTTTATTGCATTACACGGAAAGTTAAAGCAGTTCGCTTACTCCATTGTTAGATCTGAAGAAGAAGCTGAAGATATTGTATCTGATCTGTTCATGTTGATTTTGCAACGTAAAGAACAACTATGTCAGTTGGATGCGCCTTTGTATTACTTCTATGCAACGGTTAGGAATATGTCCTTGAATTTGCTTAAAAAGCAGAAACGTAGGGCAGGCTTGTCCATGGATGAATGGCAGGTTCAATTAAACAGCATTTATTTTAGGCCAGATTTATTGATGATTACAGAAGACATGGTATTAAAAATAAAAATGGCCATTAATACCCTACCCAATCGTTGCAGATTGATTTTTAAATTGATTAAGGAAGATGGGTTGAAATACAAGGAAGTGGCTGAATTATTGAATATTTCTGTAAAAACCGTTGAAGCCCAAATGGCCATAGCCATGCGTAGGATGGCTCAGTGTATGCCAGTAGATTTGCAAACACAAGCCGTTTTTGAAAAAAAAGTTAAAAAATAAATAAAATCTTTTAGGGGTAAATACATGTCTCAGTTGTTATAGTCATGAACTAACGCTAACCATGAGCCAAGAAAGATTTTGGGTACTAGTGGCCAAAAAGATTGCTAAAGAAGCCAATGAGCAGGAACTTATTGAGCTGAATAAGCAGTTGCATGACCACCCCGAATGGCAATTTGCTATTCAAAATCTTGAGAATATTTGGCAAATTCAATCTCCCAATCAATCCAATGAAGCAGATGATGCGTTCATGCTGCATTTAAACAAGTTAGCAGACCACAAATCCTTTGATTTAACAGAAGTAGACGCGATCATGATGGCGCCCAAGCCCTTTATACCCAAATGGGCGTATTATGCGGCAGCTTCTTTGATTTTCATCATTGGGCTAACTTATTTTATCACCCGTGAAACAGCGCCGAAAGCCATTGCAAAATCTCAACCTGAATCCAATGAAATTTCAACTCGTTTAGGGTCTAAATCGCAGGTGAAATTGCCCGATGGTTCTATTGTATGGTTAAATAGTGGGAGTAAATTGGTCTATCCCAAAGAATTTGGTAAAACCATGCGAGAAGTTTCATTAACTGGCGAAGGGTATTTTGACGTGGTGAAGAATAAAGACGTACCTTTTATTATCAATACCAAAAGCATCCGCATTAAAGTACTCGGTACCATTTTTAATGTGAAAGCCTATCCTGAAGACAAACAAACTGAAACCAGTTTAATTAAGGGGAGAATTGAAGTAACGATCAAGAATCGACCAGATGATAAAATCATTTTGTCGCCTAATGAAAAGCTGATTGTTGAAAATGCCTTTGTTGAAATTGCTAAGAAGCAAAAACTAACTGAAGTCTTACCTGCAGTTTCCATCAATAAATTAAAATTCATCACGCCTGATAGTACTGTTGCAGAAAACCAATGGGTAGAGAACAAATTGGTTTTTAGAGATGAAACTTTTGAAGAACTGGCATTAATGATGGAAAGGTGGTATAATGTAAAAATAGAAATTCAAACAGCGTCCTTAAAATCTACCAGAATGAACGGGAATTTTGAAAAAGAAACCGTTGATCAAGCCATTGAAGCATTGAAGTTGATTATTCCGTTCAAAACTATACAAAAAGGAAATACGATTATTATTTACCAATAAAACCCAGCTGCCATATGAGATTCAATACAAATACAACATAAAATAGGGCGAAGTTCCGTTGGCGCGGAACCCCGCCAGGTTTAGAGATCAACAAATTGTACTATCTGAATGACATTCATAACCCTTTCAATTTGAAAATATGAAAAATTATGAAACACCCGTTGTTTCACACAAAGATCTTTTGATAAAAAAGCTTGCCCGAATTATGAAAATTACTACTGCTTTACTGCTGCTTGTATGTATGCAAGTTTCAGCAATCGGCTTTTCTCAAAGCCGAATCACAATAAAGATGGCGTCGCTTGACCTGAAAAAAGCCTTGTTTGAAGTGGAGAAAAAAACTGATTATCGGTTTTTATTTGCAGAAGAAGTAGTAAAAGGGAAGCCAAAAGTGACCATCAATTTGGTGGATGCAACGCTGGAAGAAACCTTGAGTAAAATATTGGCCAATACTGGGATTAATTATAAAATCTTAGGTACCAATTTAGTTGTCTTGAAAGAGGCTGGTGCAGACAATAAGGAATTGGCTGAGATAGTGGTGAAAGGAAGAATTACATCAACAACTGGAGAACCTTTGTCTGGTGCATCTGTACAAGTGAAGGGCACCAAAGTGGGCACTACAACCGATAATACTGGTGCATTTAGTATTACAGTGGCCGATGATAATGCTAAATTGATTGTTTCTTCAGTTGGGTATGAGCAACAAGAATTGTCAATTGCAGGTAAAAGAGATATCAGTATTCAGTTAACAGCGGCTGTTAATAATTTAGAGCAAGTGGTAGTTACTGGATATGGCACACAAAAGAAAAGAGACTTGACTGGTTCGGTAACAACCATCAAAGGTGAAGAATTGGCTAGAATGCCCAATACCAATCCGATTAGTTCATTACAAGGAAGAGTAGCAGGTTTAACTGTTGCCAATTCTGGTGTAGCAGGCGCTAGTCCTGTGGTAAGAATCAGAGGGGTGAACAGTACCAATAGTGCCAGCCCAGTGTATGTGGTTGATGGTATATTACAAGACAATATTGATTTCTTAAACCCTGCTGATATTGAAACAATTGACGTCTTAAGAGATCCTTCATCCATTGCTATTTATGGATTAAGAGGCGCCAACGGTGTGATTGCCATAACGTCTAAAAAAGCAGCCAGGGGTCAAACCAGAATTAATTTTCAAAGCACAGTTGGTTTTCAAAAAGTAACGGATAAAATTAAAGTAACGGACGCTGAAGGATTTAAAAAATTGTACAACGCACAATTGTCTAATATCAATGCAGCGCCTTTTGATTACACGAACTATACGGCCAATACTAATTGGCAGAATGAAATCTTGCAGAATGCATTATTGACCACGAACAACTTAAGTGTATCTAATAATTCTGAAAAAAGCAGCACTTATTTAAACATTGGTTATAATAAGCAAGATGGGGTTGTTAAATTTAATAGTTATGAGAAATTCATGATTCGTTTGAATCAGGAAATCAGATTTAATAGCAATATTAAAGTAGGTGGAGAAATCAATGCATTTCATTGGATTCAAAACCCAGCTGGGGTAAGTTTAACGAATGCATTATGGGCTGCACCAATTGTGCCCATTCAACAAAATGCAACGACCTATTACAGCATGCCTTCTTTTCAAAGAGCGCAGGTTGGAAACCCCATTGCTGCTTTAAATAGAAACAACGGAACCGATATCAATAAAGGATTTCGTTTCATTGGGTCTTTGTTTGCTGAAGTTAAATTTTTGCAAGACTTTACATTCAGATCTTCTGTTTTTGCTGATTTAGGATTTAACAATTCTAGATCTTACACCCCCTTACCATTCACCTTTATTAATCTAGGGGAAGGAACAGCACCAACGACTACTTTTTTTGATAACACAGTAAGAACTGGGGTAAGTCAAGAAATGGCAGAATTTAAACGTTACCAGCAAGACCACACGTTAACTTATGACAAACGCATAGGCGATGGACATAAACTAACGGCATTAGTGGGTTTCACATCCATTTATAGCATCAGTACCAATATCAATGGTAACAGAAGAGACACATCTGTTAATGTGCCAAATAATCCTGATTTCTGGTACTTAAGTACCATCAATGCCAATAACCCAGGTTTGTATGGTGGCGGTGGAGGTGAAAGCGCCATTATGGGTTTATTCGGAAGATTAAGTTATGCATACCAAAACAAATATTTGGTGAATGCTACTTTAAGAAGAGATGGTAGTTCTAAGTTCGCCCCACAAAACAGATGGGGTACATTTGGGTCAGTTGGTTTGGGTTGGATTGCGTCTGAAGAATCATTTATCAGAAAATTCAGTTTCATCAACTTCTTAAAACTAAGAGCGGCTTGGGGTGAAACAGGTAATGCCAATGGGTTCGCTGATAATTTATTCAGACCAGGTATTTCAAATGCCTCTACAGCTATATTCGGCAACAATGTGTACACTGCTATTCAAGCGGCTTACATTCCTGACCCGAACTTACGTTGGGAAGTGGTGCGAGGCCTTGATATTGGCTTTGATTTGAAAACTTTGCGCAATCGATTAAATGTTGAATTCACGTTCTATAACAGAACTACATCCGACATTTTAACTGCTGTTACATTGCCTAATGAAACCAGAAGTTATTTTACCAACTTGGGTAAAATAACCAATCAAGGGATTGAGTTAAGTTTGAACTGGACTGATAAAATTGGTAAGGATATTACTTATTCAATTGCACCAAATTTTAGTTACAATAGAAATACGGTTAATTCAATTGGTGATAAAATTAATTTCCAATTATTTGGTAATGGTGGTGCCAACTTAACTGAAACTGGTCAATCTATTGGCTACTTCTTTGGATACAGACAAATCGGTATCTATCAATCAACTGCAGAGTTGGGCAAAATGGCTCGCTTTAGTAATTCTTTACCAGGTGACATCGCTTATGCAGATACCAATGGTGATGGTGTTTTAACGCCTGCTGATCGTACTTACTTGGGTACACCATTCCCACCGTATAGCTATGGGTTAAATATCAACGTGGCATATAAAGGATTTGATTTTACCATTGAAGGACAGGGCGTTGCGGGTAACAAAATATATACCCAACGTAGAATAGCCAACTTTGCTACATTGAACTATGAAGCCAATCGCTTGAATGCTTGGACTGGTGGCGGAACAACCAATGTTGAACCAATCCTAGACAATACCAGAGGTAATAACTTTTTATTCAGTAGTTATTATTTAGAGCCTGGTGATTATTTCAGATTAAGAACTTTGCAAATAGGCTATACTTTTTCTGATGGGGCACTTAGAAGACTTGGCATTTCTAAAGCCCGTGTTTTTGTGAACGGACAAAATATCAAGAGTTGGAGTCAAGTGACAGGGTATTCTCCTGAAGCGCAAATTGGCAGTATTCTTGGTGGAGGTGCAGACAACGGTGTATTCCCTGTTCCTGCAGTTTACTCAGTTGGCATTAACGTGACATTTTAATTGAACTTATAAAACGATTCAACCATGAATAATCTAATTTTTAAAAAAAGCATTTCAACCTGGATGCTACTGCTTTTAACCGTTTCGGTTTTTACAGCATGTAAAAAAGACTTTTTGGATACAGCCAGACAAGGCGGGTATGATGAAGAGAATTATCCTTATCCCGGCGGTTCAGGCCCATACGATCAGTATATTTTTGGCGCCTACAATAGTTTGCGCGATTACAATGTACACGTTGATGGCTTCATTAATGCCACCAGTATAAGAAGCGATGATGCAGATAAAGGCAGTACCCCTTCAGATGGTGGTGCTGATGTAATCAGCATGGATAATTTTCCTGTATTACCCAATAGTGGAAGAGCGAATGCTTTATGGGTGGGCTATTATGGCTTAATCAACAGATGTAACAACACACTTTTTCAAATTGGCACGAATAAACAAATTGTTGCGAGTGATGCAATTAAGTTACAGTCTCAAGCAGAAGTAAGATTTATTCGCGGCTATTCTTATTTTATGCTCACCAGATTATTTGGTCGAGTGCCCATTATTGATACCTTGTTTGCAGATCCTGCAGCACAAAACAATGTGCCACAAAGTTCTGTAGACCAAGTCTATTCATTCATTGAAAGAGATTTGAGTTTTGCCGCTGCTTATTTACCAGCATTTTGGGATGCAGTTAAATTTCCCGGTAGAATTACCAGTGGTGCCGCAAATGGTTTATTGGCAAAAGTGTATTTAACCCAACAAAAATGGGCACAAGCAATGACGGCCGCTAGTTTGGTTATGAATTCAGGCCAATACAATTTAAGTACCCCTTATAACACCATTTTCTCTGAAGAAGGAGAGAATAGTAAGGAATCTGTATTTGAAGTACAAGCAAGGGCAGATGCAGTGAATCCTACTGCACAAGGGATTCAGTATACCAATTTACAAGGGGTGCGTGGTGCCGGTCCTTGGGATTTAGGTTGGGGATGGAATTCACCAAGTGCGGTTCTTGCAGATGCTTATGAGCCGAATGATCCAAGAAGAGCCAGAACCATTTTATTTACGAGTACACCTACTACACCTGGTGTAACCATTTTTGGAGAAGTAACACCGGTAGGTTTACCTAACCCACGTTACAACCATAAAGTACATACCAATCCTGCTACCAGAGCAGCCGTTGGTAATCGTTTTGGATGGTGGAACAATGTGCGCATTTTAAGATATGCTGACGTTGTGTTAATGTATGCTGAAGCCGCAAATGAAGTTGGTGGAACCAATAATATTACAGCTGCAAGAGATGCATTAAATAGTGTGCGTTTTAGAGCAAGAGCAGGTAATAATACCATTCTACCTGATGTAACCACTACAGATCAAAGCTTATTAAGAGAAGCCATTAGAAGAGAACGCAGAATAGAGTTGGCCATGGAACACGATCGTTTCTTTGATATTGTTAGATGGGGCATTGCGCAATCTGTGATGAATGCTGCAGGTAAATCAAATTTCAATGCTGCAAGAGATGTATTGTTGCCAATACCTCAAACACAAATTGATTTAACCGCCGGCGTATTGAAACAAAATCCTGGTTATTAATTGACTATTTAAACTAATTGATATGCATTTCAAGAACAATAAATTGAGCTTATCGCTTTATGGCATGTTGGCCATAAGTAGCTGGATGGTGTCTTGTAAAAAAGATGGCAATCCTAATAATTTGCCCTCAGTTTCTACAGCAGATTATGTTGGAAAAATTGATGGATTTACATCATCTGATGAAGTGTTTCCAGAAAGTTTAGTGGCTTATTGGCCATTCGACAATACCAAAAATGAGGTAAAATCAAATACTGCTCCTGGCACTTCTGTGAACGACAGTTATGTAACAACTGGTATTAAAGGACAAGCTTTAAGATTGAATGCTGGGTTTCTTTATTATCCAACACAATTCAATGCCTTTAAAACTGATGTTTTTAAAAGTTTTGCCATTAGCACATGGATTCAAATTTCCAACAACGGATCTAAAAGAACCATGTTGTTTCAGTTGACCAGACCAGGCGTTTTCAATGGTAGTCTTAATTTTTCATTGAACACTCAATCTTTCCCAGCGTCTAATGTGACCGATTTAAAAGTTCAACCAACATTTGTAACCATTGGTGGCGGAACTCAAGATAATATCAACACATTAAGAGATGCCCCTGGTGCACCGAATTATATGCCATATATCACGCCTCCAATAGGGCCGGATAAATGGGTACACTTGGCTTTGAATTACAATGCTGCTAACGGATTCTTTGATATTTGGATTAATGGTATGAGAGCGGGCGCTTTTCCTAGCCGTGGCACTGGTAATAATAATTTTAGAGCAGCAGAACCAAGTGAAGTCATCATTGGTGGAAACTACAATGTGATTCCCGGAAAAACGGTTAGTACTGATGTAAGCTTTGCAGCTATGACGGGAGTAATGGATGAATTGAGAATTTACAATATTGCATTACCAGATGCACATATTCGGGCCTTGTATAATTTAGGGTTAGCAGGCAAATAATTGACTTAGTTCTTTTTTAGGGTTGAATACTGGGTTTATTGACGAATACCCGCCTTCGGGCGGGTATTTTTAATGCATTAATGACAATCATGAAAAATTTAATAACCATTCTGGGTAGTTTGTTGGTTTTTGGAGTGAGTGCACAAAAGAAGTTGCCCAAATTAGATCCCATACCAACAGCTGATACTGCGTTATTTAGAAAAGTTCAAGAAGCGTCATTCCAATATTTTTGGGATGGTGCAGAACCAAACAGTGGACTCGCTAGAGAGCGGGTACATTTAGATAATGTCTATCCGCAAAATGACCAAAATGTTGTGACCAGTGGGGGTGGGGGCTTTGGAGTCATGGCTATTTTAGTGGGCATTGAAAGAGGGTTTATCACAAGGGCAGAAGGGGTAAAACGTCTTGAAACCATTTTACATTTTTTAGAAACTGCTGACCGATTTCATGGTGCATGGCCACATTGGTGGGACGGTACTACAGGGAAAGTGAAGCCATTCAGCAGATATGATGATGGAGGTGATTTAGTTGAAACCTCATTCATGTTACAAGGCCTGTTATGTGTCAGACAGTATTTTAAAAATGGGAATAAACAAGAGCAAACGATTGCAGCTAGAGCTGATCAGCTTTGGAAGGAAGTTGATTTTAATTTTTATCGCAACCAACAAAATGTATTGTATTGGCACTGGAGTCCTAATCATGCATGGAAAATGAATTTTCCAGTAAAAGGATACAACGAGTGTTTGATCATGTATATTTTGGCAGCTTCCTCCCCAACCAATGCAGTGCCTGCAGAAGTGTATCACGAAGGCTGGGCCATGAATGGTAAAATTAAAGAGACCAAAACATCGTATGCATTGTCATTAGATTTAAAACATCAAGGTAATCCACCTAATGGAGGGCCACTTTTCTGGGCACATTATTCCTATTTAGGACTTGATCCAAGAGGCTTAAAAGATCAATACGCCAATTATTGGAATGAAACCGTTCATCAGGCGAAGATTAACTATGCATGGTGCGTAGAAAACAGTGGTGGATTCAAAGGATATGGCCCCAATAATTGGGGACTTACATCTAGCTATTCCATTAAAGGCTATGCAGGTCATGCACCGAGTAAAGAGCGAGACCTTGGCGTTATTTCACCAACTGCGGCTTTGTCTTCTTTTCCTTATACGCCAAAGGAATCCATGGCTGCTATGAAGTATTGGTATAATGATTTGGGTAATCAAGTTTGGGGCAAATATGGATTTTACGATGCATTCAGCCTACACCATAATTGGTTTCAACCTCGTTATTTGGCGATTGATCAAGGACCAATTGTAGTGATGATGGAAAATTATCGTTCAGGATTTATTTGGAAATTATTCATGAGCAGTCCGGATGTACAAGAAGGATTAAAAAAGTTAGGATTTACCAGTCCTTATTTAAAATAAATGATATGAAATATATTGGTTTAACCATCATAACCTGTTGTTTTTTGTTGCAGCTGCAAGCGCAAACAACCATCAAAGCCATGTCATTTAATATTCGATTAGACGCAGCCTCAGATGGAGAAAACAGGTGGGATCTTAGAAAAGACAGAGTATCGGGTTTGATGCAATACTACGAGCCAGATTTTATCGGGGCTCAAGAAGTATTACACCATCAACTCATGTATTTAGACAGCAGTTTGACTAATTATAGTTATATCGGGGTGGGTAGAGATGATGGAAAGACACAAGGAGAGTATTCTTGTATCTTTTATAATTCAGATAAATACATACCAATCAAACAGTCAACCTTTTGGTTGGCCCCAAAATCAGACTCAGTTTGTATGGGATGGGATGCAGTTTGTAACCGCGTGTGCACGTATGGGTTGTTTAAAAATATAAAGACCAAACAATTGGTATGGGTATTCAACACACATTTTGATCATGTAGGCAAAACAGCAAGAATAGAATCTGCAAAATTGATTTTGCAAAAAATCAACAGCTTAAATGTAAAGAATGATCCAGTGATTTTATTGGGGGATTTTAACTTGCGACCTACAGAAGAACCCATCCAGAAAATAGCCAGCGAAATGCACAATGCAAGAACAATCAGTCAACAGGTGTATGGGAATATTGATACCTGGAATGCGTTTAAGTTTCAGTCTAAACCCAATGGCGGCATTGACTATGTTTTTGTAAATAAACATCCTAAAATTAAAGTGAATAAATTTGCGACTATTACAGATTCTTATGATCTAAAATATCCATCTGATCATTTTCCTGTAATGGCCACTTTAACTATTCTAAAATAATTCAATGAAGTTGTATTATCGAGTACTCAGTTTGGTAGTTGGTGTCTTGTGTTGTTTTTCAATAAGCCAAGCGCAACCATTTATCAAAGAAATTAATGCATTCAAACAACAAGATAGCCTTTCAATGCCTCCTCAAAACGCTATTTTGTTTGCGGGGAGCTCCTCATTCAGGTTATGGAAAACGGTACAAGCTGATTTTAATGGGTACACTATTATTAACCGAGGTTTTGGGGGGTCTTCATTGCCAGACATGATTCGATACAATGACGCCATTTTATTTCCATATCAACCAAAGCAGGTGGTGATTTATTGTGGTGAAAATGATTTTGCGGTTGATCCTACAATTGCTGTGGATTCTGTCATAAACAGGTTCAAAACATTGTTTGGGTTAATCAGACAGCGCTTGCCCAAAACGGCTATTGCTTATGTGAGCATGAAACCAAGTCCATCAAGATGGGCGATGAAGGAGAAAATGATGGCCGCTAATTTGGGGATTAAACAGTTTTTGAAAAAACAAAAACGAACAGCTTATATTGACGTTTGGACGCCCATGTTAAATGACAATGGAGAACCGATGGCCCATTTGTTTTTGGCCGACAACTTGCATATGAATGCCCAAGGATATGCCATCTGGACTAAAGCCATTCGGCCAGCATTAAAAAAATAATTATTTACAGGCGTAAGTAATTATTTTGCACTATGCTTTCACTGATAGATGCATCTACAAGCTGGATTGATTGGTTGATTAAACAAGATCAAGCTTTGTTTCTTCAACTGAATACAGTTTATACCAATCCAGTATTGGATTCAATTTTCCCTTGGTTTAGAGAAGGGAATACCTGGTTGCCATTGTATTTATTTATAGTGGTTTTGGCTTTATTAAATTTCAGACAAAAAGCATTTGCCTTTATTCTTTTTGCGGTTGTTACGATTGTATTAACCGATCAAATCAGCAGCAGTTTGGTGAAGCCATTTTTTGAAAGACCCAGACCTTGTAGAGATCCCTACCTCATGAATCAGATCAGAATGTTATTAAATGGCTGTTCTGGCGGATTCAGTTTCACTTCTTCTCATGCAACCAATCATTTTGGGTTTGCAGTATATATATTTTTGACTTTAGGTCATATTATTGGGAAGTGGCGTTATGCTTTCCTTGTTTGGGCTGCAACCATTGCCTATGGTCAAGTATACGTTGGGGTGCATTATCCATTAGACATCATTGCTGGTGCAATATTGGGAACTGGCATCGGCATGTTGACAGCGTATTTGCATCAAAAAACAGCAGGCATCATTTCAATTAACGACATCCAAAACCAGTTGAAGCATGATTCCCAATAAAGTGTTTTACAGTGTTATTGGTCTTTGTGTCTTGACTTATTTGTTGGGCGCGTTTGGTATTCCATTGATGGATATTGATGCTTCACAATATGCTTCAATCAGTAGAGAAATGATTGAACGAAATAGTTATCTTCAAATCTATGACCAGGGACAAAACTATTTAGACAAACCGCCTTTGCTGTTTTGGTTGTCTGCATTCAGTATGCAGATTTTTGGCATCCACGATTGGGCTTATCGATTGCCATCTATACTTGTGTTGCTTGCTGGTATTTATGCCACCTATCAATTTGCAAAATTATATTATGGAGAAACCATCGCTAGATTAAGTGCAATGGTGCTGGCTTCCTCTCAAGCCGTTTTTTTAATCAGTCATGATGTAAGAACCGATACCATGTTAATGGGCTGGGTCATCTTATCTGTTTGGCAATTGGCATTATGGTTTCAAAAACATCAATGGAAAAACTTTGTATTCGCTTTCGTATGCATTGGCTTTGGCATGATGACCAAAGGGCCTATCGCATTAATGGTACCAGGTTTGGCTTTTGCCATTCATTTTGCTTTGTTAAGACAGTGGAAACAATTTTTTAGGTGGGAATATATCATCGGTATCGTCATCATTGCCATCATTCTATTGCCTATGTGTATTGGTTTGTATCAGCAATATGATTTGCAGCCCGGTAAGTTGATTAATGGACAACCCATTCAATCGGGTTTAAGATTTTATTTCTGGACACAAAGTTTCGGCAGATATACAGGTGAAAATTTCTACCATGAAATGAGCCATTTTACCTTTTTGCTCGAAAATATGTTCTGGAGTTTTTTACCTTGGATCTTTATTTTTTTGCCAGCTTTGTTTTTAGTGATTCAACAATTGTTGCTGCAAAAATTCAAACCATCCTTGCAACAAGAATTCATCACTTCTGGTGGATTTGTGTTGACTTATTTGATTTTAGCCAGAAGTCAAGCTCAGTTGCCTCATTATATTTTTGTAGTGTATCCATTCGCAGCCATCATTACTGCAACATTGCTTTACCAACTGTTTTATGAAGGGCAATTCAAACGATTGGCTAAATTTTTGTTTTATTGGCATACATGTATTTTTGGCTTTTTATGGGTAGCCATCATTGCCATCACTAGCTTGGTCTTTAAAGAAGTCTCGGTGATATTGTCTTTATTGGCAGTGTTAGGCGGCTTGGCTTTTGTTTGGGTGATCGCTAAAAAAACAAAGCTGATCCCCACACAATTGTTCATGGCTTTACTGACTGTTATTGGCGTGAATATTTTGTTGAACACAGCTTTTTATCCGCAATTGCTCAAATATCAAATGGGTATTGATGCAAGTGCCGCTATAGAAACGAAACAATTGAATAAAGACCATATCAAGTTGTACGGTATACACAACAGCAATGCATTGCATTTTTACGCGAAACATATTTTCCCGTATGTACCAACAAAAAACAGTCTTGGTAATCGTGATCAAGTCATCACCAGTAAAGACAGTTTAAGTGTATTTACCAAAGATTTTCCCAAAGCTTCCATTGTCCATGAAGGCAATCAATTTGCCGTTTCATTGTTAACCTTGCCGTTTTTAAATCCAGCAACCCGATCAGCCGAAACTCCGCGTTATATTATACTTGATTTAGATGGTCAACCTTAGACTGCTGATTTTTACTTATTTTTACTAAAATGATAGAGTTTTTTTTAATACTTTTCTTAATTATACTGAATGGCCTATTTTCCATGTCAGAGATTGCCTTGGTGTCTGCTAGAAAAGCGCGTTTAGAAGCCCAGGCTGCTAAAGGGGATACAGATGCGGCAAAAGCCTTAAAGTTGGCCAATCATCCCGATACCTTTTTATCAACTGTTCAAATTGGAATTACACTAATTGGTGTTTTAACTGGTATTTTCTCTGGAGATAAATTTAAAGAGCCCTTGGCAGCGTGGTTGGCACAGTTTAGTGGTTTGGCAGAATACAGCAGCACCATATCAACCACCATCATTGTTATTTTAGTGACTTATCTGTCTTTGGTATTAGGGGAATTGGTTCCCAAACGCATAGGGTTGAGCAATCCTGAAGGCATTGCCAAATCAGTAGCTGGCCCAATGCGGATTGCAGGATGGATTACTTTCCCGTTTATTTGGTTATTGTCTAAATCGTCGCACTTGATTGTACGAATGTTGCGCATCAAGGCCAATGATAACCAAGTAACGGAAGAAGAAATCAAAGCCATTATCAGCGAGGGGACCGAGCAAGGCACTATTGAGGAAGCAGAGCAAGAAATCATTGAACGAGTGTTTCATTTAAGTGACCGAAACATCACGTCTTTGATGACACATCGCAGTGATATTGAATGGTTAGAAGGGGATAAAAAAGTAGGCGAAGTAAGGGCACAATTGCAAGACATGATTCACTCCGTTTACCCCGTATGCGAAGACAATATTGATCATATCAAAGGGGTGGTTTCCATCAAGGATTTGTTTACGGCGGATGCTGATGCCACTATTTTTTCAATCATGCGCTCTGCTATGTATGTGCCTGAGAATAACTCGGCCTATCAGGTATTGGAAAAGTTTAAGCAAACCAAGATTCACCAATGTTTTATTGTAGATGAGTATGGCAGCGTACAAGGTTTGATGACCCTTAATGATATTTTGGAAGCGATTGTGGGGGATATTCCACAAGAAGAGGATGAAGATTATGAGATTGTTGAAAGAGCCGATGGCTCCTTCTTAATTGATGCCCAGATTCCATTTTATGATTTCTTAAGCAAGTTTGATAAAACAGAATGGATGGAAAAATGGGAGCAAGATTTCAATACTCTGGCTGGTTTTATCATTCATCATTTAGAACGAATTCCTAAAACTGGAGAAACCCTTGATTGGGAATCATTCCGCTTCGAGATTGTGGACATGGACAATCATCGGATTGATAAAGTGTTGGTTACAACCACTGAACCTTTGGTAGATGGTCTTTAAAAACTAAAGCTGGTATGCTGTTGAGGGTAGTCTAGCTTATAGCTTTTTTGATTCCCCTTACTTTTTACATGAAACAAATTGATTTGACTGGTTTCAAAGTCATGAAGAATGGTGCAATTGATGTCAATGGAATTGAGCGTCTTTACATCTACCACTTCAAAATATGACCAAGTACTTTCTTTAATGATTTCGTACCCGATATAATTGAATTTAACGGCTTTCCCATTGATCTTTAACAACAAATGTTTGCCAATATATTGATTGATCTGTTGGTCTATCAATGCCTTGTTGGTAGGTTTTATGATATCAATTGAACTGGTGCTTTGTTTTTGAAGTGTTTTTTCTAAATCATCCGTAAAAATTCGCACGCTGATTTCTGCGGTGGCTTCCGTTGGGTTGTGGTTAATTTCAATAACAGAAACATAAAATGGGTGCACCATCGATAAGGCAGCAGCAACCAACCATTGTGTAAATAATATTGCCATTGAACCAATTAATTTATGGCAAATGTCGGTTTTAATTTAAATTGCTGGCATGAATGATTTTGGACTTTTTTTTGAAATGGGCTTCGAGCATATCGCGGACATTAAAGGAATAGATCATATTTTATTTGTCGCTGCCCTTTGTATTCGGTATCAATTTGCAGATTGGCGAAAGTTATTGTGGTTGGTTACTGCATTTACCATTGGACATTCTTTGACCTTAGCACTCAGTGTTTTCAATGTATTAAATTATTCAACAGTGTGGATTGAATTTTTGATCCCTGTAACCATTGTAATTACCGCCTTAAGTAATGTATTTGTAAAGAAATTTGTATTTAAATCAAGATTTCCTTTGATTTATTTCTTTGCCCTTTTTTTTGGTTTAATTCATGGATTGGGCTTTAGTAATTACCTGAAGAGCCTCTTAAGCAAAAGTGGCAATATTGTTCCTGAATTATTGGCATTTAACCTTGGATTAGAAGCTGGACAGCTCTTAATTGTCATAGCTATTCTGTTTATTTCGCTTATATTCGTAAATCTGTTTAAAGTCAGTAGAAGGGAGTTCATCTTGTTTATTACAGGAGGCATTTTTGCCTTGGCACTTCAAATGGCTTTAGAAAGACATCCATTTTAAAAATTTACCCCATTATGAAGAAAATTGCGGTGTTTCTTTTTGTTGCTTTAACTGCTATTAGCAGTCAGGCGCAAAATATCATGAACAACCCTAGTTCCAATCACGGAAACAAATTTGAACAATTAGGGACTATTTTGCCTACGCCAAATGAGTACAGAACGGCCAGTGGTGCGCCAGGTCCAAAGTATTGGCAGCAAAGAGCTGACTATGTTATTAAAGCAGAGTTAGACGAAGCCAATTTAAAATTAAAGGGAACTGAAACAGTTACTTATTTTAACAACTCTCCTGATGTGCTAACCTATTTGTGGTTACAATTAGACGAGAATGAGCATAGTTCTAAGAATAATGCCAATTATCAAGATGGGTCATCCATGCCAAGACAATTGAGCACTGCTGCATTGGATAATATGGCAGAATCAAAAAATGACAATGGCAATGGCCATATTATTGCCTCATTAACAGACGCAACTGGTAAAGCTTTAAAATATACCATCAACAGAACGATGATGCGTATTGATTTACCAAGCCCATTAAAGCCAGGTCAAAAATTTGTGTTTAATGTAGCATGGAGTTATAAAATCACCAACCGAATGACAGTTGGTGGTAGAGGTGGTTATGAAACACTTGAAGATGGCAATAACTTGTTTACCATGGCGCAGTGGTTTCCTCGCTTATGTGTGTACAGTGATTTTCAAGGTTGGCAAAACCAACAGTTTACAGGCAGAGGCGAATTTGCCCTTGCTTTTGGTAACTACGATGTAACCTTAACAGTTCCTGCAGATCATATTGTATTAAGTACAGGCGTTTGTCAGAACTATGCACAGGTTTTATCACCGGCTCAAATGGCCAGGTGGAACCAAGCCCAAACTGCAAAAGAACCAGTAGAAATTGCAACATTGGCTGAAGCGAATAGTAAAGAAGGTTCCAAGAGTACACAGAAAAAAACCTGGGTATACAAAGCGGAAAATGTACGTGACTTTGCTTGGACTACCAGTCGCAGGTATATTTGGGACGCAATGCCAGTATATGTAGAAGGTAAGAAGATCATGTGTATGAGTGGCTATCCAAAAGAAGCTTATGGATTATACAGAAAGTTTTCTACCAAAGTAGTAGCACATACCATTAAATCTTATTCTAAGTTTTCTATTCCTTATCCATATCCAGTTGCACAAAGTATTGAAGCTTCCAATGGTATGGAATATCCAATGATTTGCTTTAATAATGGCAGAACCAATAAAGATGGATCATACAGTGAGCAAACCAAAGTGGGGATGATTGGGGTGATTGTGCATGAGGTAGGCCATAATTTCTTCCCAATGATTGTGAACAGTGATGAGCGTCAGTGGAGTTGGATGGACGAAGGCATTAACAGCTTCGTACAATATCTAACTGAAGAGTTATTCGACAATAAATATCCATCACGCGGTGGTCCGGCTTGGGGAATCGCGGGTTATATGCGTTTGCCTAAAGAACAATTAGAGCCCATTATGACCAATAGCGAGAACATTATTTTATTTGGACCAAATGCGTATACAAAGCCAGCCACTGGATTGAATATTTTGCGCGAGACCATTATGGGTAGAGAATTGTTTGACTATTCATTTAAAGAATATTCTAGAAGATGGGCATTCAAACATCCAACACCAGCAGATTTCTTCCGTACAATGGAAGATGCCAGTGCAGAAGACTTGGATTGGTTCTGGAGAGGATGGTTCTATGGTATTGATCCAGTTGATATTGCCATTGACACTGTGAAGCATGCTGTCATGAATCCAGATGCTGTAGTACCTTCTACTGGAAATCCTGGTGCTGGCAGAACGATGAGTTTGGCCAAGCCTTTGTTTAGTGGTGCGGCTGCTTTTGACGACATTTCAAAGCAAAGAAATAGAAATGACAAAAGCATCATTTTCCAAACAGATGCAGATACCAGTTTAAGAGATTTCTATTGGAGATATACTCGTGGATTAGAGCCTTATGATTCGACTGTAAAGATTCCTTTGCCAGCTCAAACACCACCAACCCCATTAACAGAGGAAGAAAAAGCCAAATACAAAAATGTCAATTTGTATGAAGTTACTTTTTCTAATAAGGGTGGATTAGTCATGCCAATCATTGTAGAATTTACTTTTGAAGATGGCACAACTGAAATGGAAAGAATCCCTGCACAGATTTGGCGTAAGAATGAACAGAAAGTCAGCAAATTGTTCATGACTACTAAAAAAGCGAAGTCCATTAAAGTAGATCCAATGAGAGAAACAGCCGATATCAATGAAGGCAATAATGTTTGGCCGAGCAATGGTGTAGCTCCAGAACCTAGCCGCTTCAGCATATTTAAAAGTGCAGCTGGTAGAGGTCGCGGACAATCATCAGGGATCAACCCAATGCAAAACGCGATGCAAAAAGCAAATCAATAAACCTGTTCATCTAATTTATAAATGCCACCTGTTTAAATACGGGTGGCATTTTGTATTTTAGCTAACTCTATCATCTAGATTAAATTGTCATCATGAAAAAAATTATTTTCAGTTTGTTTGTTTGTTTGGGATTGGAATCCGCGCAGGCCCAAAATATCATGAACAACCCAGGATCAAACCACGGCAATAAGTTTGAACAATTGGGGACCATCTTACCAACCCCTAATGAATATAGAACGGCTAGTGGAGCGCCTGGTCCTAAATATTGGCAACAACGCGCAGATTATATCATTAAAGCCACGCTTGATGAAGCCAATCTTCAATTGAAGGGCACGGAGACAGTTACCTATTATAACAATGCACCTGATGTATTAACCTATATCTGGCTTCAATTAGACGAGAATCAACACAGTACCGTCAATAATGCCAATTATCAAGACGCCAGTAATTTAGAGAATGCCATTGCTACAAATCAGTTGGAAAAGTTGGCCGCTGCCAAAACTGATAATGGGTATGGGCATAAAATTGCATCACTAACGGATATTGCAGGCAAGCCTTTGAAATATGTGATTAATAAAACCATGCTGCGCATAGATTTGCCAGCACCGCTAAAGCCAGGTCAGAAATTTGTGTTTAATGTGGCTTGGAGCTACAAAATTTCTGATCGAATGACTTTCGCTGGTAGGGGTGGTTATGAAATGTTAGAAGACGGCAATCACTTGTTTACCATGGCACAATGGTTCCCTAGGTTATGTGTTTACAGTGACTTTCAAGGTTGGCAGAACCAACAATTTTCTGGAAGAGGGGAATTTGCATTAACGTTTGGTAATTATGATGTCACCCTAACCGTACCATCGGATCATATCGTTTTAAGTACAGGGGTATGTCAGAATTATGCTCAAGTATTAACACCGGCACAATTGGCTCGATGGAATCAAGCTCAAACAGCAAAAGAGCCCGTTGAAATTGCTACTTTAGAAGAAGCCAATAAACGGGCAATGGGAAAAGCAACAACTACCAAAACCTGGAATTATAAAGCCGAAAATGTGCGTGATTTTGCTTGGACCTCTAGCCGCAGATATATTTGGGATGCCATGCCCGCTTATATTGAAGGGAAGAAAGTAATGTGCATGAGTGGTTATCCAAAAGAAGCATATGGGTTGTACCGTAAATTTTCTACGAAAGCAGTGGCACATACCATTAAAGTCTATTCAAAATTCTCTATTCCGTATCCTTATCCGGTTGCACAAAGTATTGAAGCATCAAATGGAATGGAATACCCGATGATTTGTTTTAACAATGGCAGAACCAATAAAGATGGTTCTTATGCAGAAGCCACAAAGTATGGCATGATAGGGGTGATTATTCATGAAGTAGGGCATAATTTCTTTCCAATGATCATCAACAGTGATGAGCGCCAATGGAGTTGGATGGATGAGGGATTGAACACGTTTGTTCAATTTTTAACAGAGGAGGAATGGGATAATAAGTACCCAAGTAGAAGAGGGCCTGCGCGCTTAATTACAGACTATATGCGTTTGCCAAAAGATCAATTAGAACCAATCATGACCAATAGTGATAATATTATCCAATTTGGTCCGAATGCATATGCTAAACCAGCCACTGGGTTGAATATTTTGCGTGAGACCATTATGGGACGATCATTATTTGACTATGCATTTAAAGAATATGCCAGAAGATGGGCCTTCAAACATCCAACGCCCGCTGATTTATTTAGAACCATGGAAGACGCTAGTGCAGAAGATTTGGATTGGTTTTGGAGAGGTTGGTTTTACAGCATAGAACCATGTGATATTGCTATTGAAAATGTAAAGCATGCAGTGGTGAATACAACACCATCAACGGAAGCCCCAAGACCTGCTAATCCGGTTACGAGAGGACTTGATAAACCATTGTTTAGTGGACCTGCAGCTTTTGATGACATTTCAAAACAACGAAATCGCCATGATAAAAGCATCGTATTTCAAACGGATGTTGATACCAGTTTAAGAGATTTTTATTGGAGATATACAAGAGGTTTAGAAGCATATGATTCGGCATATAAGTTTACGGTGCAACCCAATGTACCTGGTACCCCTTTAAGTGCAGATGCATTGGCCTCATATCAAAATGTGCATTTGTATGAAATTGCTTTTGCCAACAAGGGCGGATTGGTGATGCCGATTATTGTAGAGTTTACGTTTGAGGATGGTACTAAAGAAACCGAAAAAATACCAGCGCAGATTTGGAGAAAGAATGAACATAAAGTGACCAAATTATTTATGACCAATAAAAAAGCGATTGCCATTCATTTAGATCCGTTAAAAGAAACAGCTGATATTGATGAGTCTAATAACAAATGGCCTACAGGCCCTGTTTCTGAACCCAGTAAATTCAGTTTGTTTAAAGCCAATAGCGCTGGTAGAAGAGGACAATCATCTGGTGTAAACCCTATGCAACACGCTATGCAAAAAGGACAGTAATGCAACAAAAAATTGGTTTAACAGGGTTGTTGATTGTACTCGTATCTTTTTGGGCAGATGCTAAAACGGATACCATTTCTGTGATGAGTCAACAAATGCAACGCCTGATCAAAGTAGTAGTGGTACAACCGGATAAAATTGCACCACAAGAAAAACTACCAGTTGTGTATTTGTTACATGGCCATGGTGGTAATCATCATGATTGGTTAAGAGCAGCGCCACAATTAACTGCCAAAGCCAATCAATTGAAAATGATATTGGTGATGCCGGATGGTAGCAAAAACAGCTGGTACATCAATAGCCCGATTAACCCAGCGGTTCAATATGAAACCTTTATGGTCAAAGAGCTGGTACCATTTATTGATTCAGCTTATCCAACCAATTTAAAACGGGCCATTACTGGGTTAAGTATGGGCGGTCATGGTGCGTTTCATCTGTCTTTCAAAAACAAAAGTGTTTTTGGGGCCGCAGGCAGTATTTGTGGAGGCCTTGATATCAGACCATTTCCCAAAAACTGGGAACTGAGTCAAATTTTAGGTGATATCAATGAGCAGCCTGCCAATTGGGAAGCCAATACCGTCATTAATACAGCGGATCAACTTAAACCAGGCGACTTACGCATCATTTTTGATTGTGGTTACAGTGATTTTTTCTTGGCTGTTAACAGAGCTTTGCACCAAAAATTATTGCAGAAGAAAATCCCACATGATTACACAGAACGACCCGGTACGCACAACGCAGCGTATTGGGGCAGCAGCATCGATACACACTTATTATATTTTTATAAGTTTTTCAACGAATAATTTTTCTCTATGAAACAACTCATTTTGGGTTTTCTATGTGTCGTTAATACACTGATTGCTTTAGCAGCTCAAGTAGATACTTTGGCAGTCCCCAGTGCTGCGATGAAAAAAACAGTTCCAACAGTGGTTGTTTTACCTAATGGGTATAAAAATGCTCAACAAAATTTTCCAGTCATGTATTTATTGCATGGCGCTGGTGGGAACTATCGAAATTGGATTACCCGTGTTCCACATATTCAACAATTAGCAGATGAGTATAAAATGATTATTGTATGTCCGGACGGCGCAGTAACCAGTTGGTATTTCGACAGTCCAGTAGACAGCAGTATGCGTTATGAAACTTTTGTTGCAAAAGAACTCCCCGAATATATTGACCAGCAATTTAAAACTATTCAGCAAAGAGAGGGCAGGGTGATCACTGGTTTAAGTATGGGCGGTCACGGTGCTTTATTTTTAGGCTTTAGGCATGCAAATACATTTAGTGGAGCTGGCAGTATGAGTGGGGCATTACACGTAACCGTTATCCGACAAGGCTATGGTGTTGAAAAGATTTTAGGAGACACTGCCATCAACCGAGATTATTGGAACAATTGGAGTGTATTAAATGCGATTGAAAAAAAGCCTGCAGAATCGCTGTCAATCTTAATTGATTGTGGGGTAGAGGATCGCGTATTACCTATGAATAGAGCTGTGCACGAAAAAATGCAAAAACTCAAGATTGACCATGAATACACGGAAAGACCGGGTAACCATGATTGGAAATATTGGTCCAATGCCATTGACTTTCAGGTGCATTACTTTAGTAAACATTTCGAGAGAATGTTGAAGCCTCAAAAAAAGAATTAGGGGTTCAATTTAAAAACCGAGTAAACCTTTTAACGCATCAATTCTAAATTGGATAACGGGCTTCATTTTTGCGGGTTGTCCTTGCAATAAATATCCCATTGCTAGTATGCAAGCTGCTCCAAGTTTAAAAAAATATTCGACAATTTTTTTAATATAACTGAGTTGATTGATTGATTGTGTTCTGACTTTTTCGCCTCTCCCGATACCACTGGCAACTCTGTACATGTATTCAGCTGTAAGCTTTTGGGTTTCTACAACATGTTCAACAATGATGTCTGGGTGATAATAAATGGTTTTTCCGAGTGCTTTTAATTTCAAGAAAAACTCTTTTCCTTCGCCCCCAATTCTTAAAGTGCCCTTTACGCCTGGTAAAGCAGTATTAAAGCCATGAACCGCGTGAAAATCCGCTAGCTTAATAATCATATTCGATTCTAGTGGATATTTATTGGGGCTGAACACACAAACTGATTTGCTGTAATCAAAATTGCCTACTAAGGACGAAACAAAATGACTCATCCATTTTGGTTCTGAAGGAATATAGCGCGGAATAATCCGACCACCTAACCCGCCTGCGTCAGGGTATGTTTTAAAAAAATCGATAATTAACTCTAGATAATTTGGATAAGCAATGGCATCATCGTCCATGAAACAAAGCAATGGGGCTTTTGCAATCGCGGCACCAGTATTCCTTGCAAAAGAAGCACCTTGATTCAGTTCGTTCAAATAAATGAAATGACCATCTGAATGGTTGTCGATAAATGTTTTACAAACGGATGCTGTTTCATCAGTAGAATTGTTATTCACCACAATCACTTCGTATCGGTTTTTTTCTACTGTTTGATGGTACAAACTTTCAAGCGCTTGTGGTAAGTAAAGCGCTCGATTATAAGTGCAAATCACAATTGAAATTTCTGGTACTAAAGGATTCATCTGGGTAAAGATAAAATGGATTCTTGAACAATATGATCCCAATGATACTGCGTATAAAAAGACTGCGGTGTTTGTGTGGCTTGTGTTATATCAAGCTGAACCATGGCTCTGGCAAATCCATCCCAATCGTAATCCTCAATGACCATTAATTGTTGCTGTAAGCTTGCTGGAGATAATCCCTGGCAGCTTTTATTTGTAGCAATCACCATTTGACCCTCTGCAATGGCATCAATTATTTTGGTTTTTACACCGGTACCCAGTGTAATGGGACAAATAAAACAATTAGCCCCTTGATAAAAGTTGTCAATATCATTCACAAATCCAGTGAAAATAATGGACGGATGTAATAACAATTGAGCCTCCCAATTGGCTTTTATTTGAACCCCAGCAACAATGATGCGGTAAGGTATTTTGGAAGCATTTAATCTTGGTATCAATTCATTTACAATCACATAAAGTGCATCTTCATTGGGGGTATAATCTAATGTGCCATTGAATAAAAACAATTTTGTAAATGGCGAAAGTTTGAACTGTTCAAGTAAAGCTTGTCGTTTCAACTGTTTTTGTTCTGGGGAAACTTGTGCTGTTTTAAAAGTACCATAAGGTACGGTATAAGAAATAGTTGAATTGATTGCCCAGTGTTCAATAGCAAATTGTCTTTCTTCATCTGAAATGAAAAAATTTCGGTTGGCTTTTTGGTGTACCCATTTTTCGTACAATTCATACAATTGCCAACCCCATCTTCTCATATCTTTAAATCGATAAGCTTCTAAATTGGCCGATTTAATAACGATTTGTTTGCCAGTGAAAAGCCGCAATAAGACGCCTAACCAACCAAAATAACTGTGATCAATCATAATCACATCGATTTGTTCTTTTTTGATTAAACGAATCAATCGCGGGCAGTATAGAATATTAAGAAAGCCATACCAGTGATTAAACAAAAATGGCAATACCTGTAATGAACCATCAAGGGGCAAAGCCCCCTGATTATCTTTTGAAACAGCCAATACCACTTTGGTTTTTTGGCTTAATACGCTGTAATAATCAACAATATATTTCTGCCCACCCATTAATGCAGGGAATACCTTGAAGGAAACAATGCCCAGAACATTCGGAACAGAATGGCGCATTAGGCTTTGGTTGATTTCCTGAGCGGGGAGATGATGGCCCCCAACAACAATAACCAAATAAGAATGGAAGAACCTACTGCTGCTTTAGAACCAATGGCATAAGATGCGGGCTCAAATTTGAACTCGATTTTATGTGCCCCTGCAGGAATTTCCATTCCTCTCAAAACATAGTTTGTTTGAAGAATAGCCGACTCTTTTCCATCAATATAGGCTTTCCAACCTGCATCATAAAAGATCTCACTAAACACGGCAAACTGTGGTTGATTGGCTGTGAACTTATAGCTGGCAGCATCGTTTTCATTTTGAATTAATTGAATGCGTGCTGTACTATCGTATTTAATTGTGCCAACCCTTGTTTGGTCTTTAGCATCCAAAATAGCTGTTTCGGAGGGATTGAAATCGCTGATGGATTTCATAATCTCCGCAGGGCCATTTTTGAAACTTACAGATTTAACCAACCATGCAGCCCCTAAAGCATT
>JAIXYL010000011.1 GCA_027490265.1 Sediminibacterium sp. | reverse complement strand
GCAGATGCTGTGGTGAATGTAGATTTATCTAGAAAAATGGTAGCACGTTTAACTGAATTAAAAGTGCCTGTTGAATACGTTGAATATCCAGGCGTTAATCACAACAGCTGGGACAATGCATTTGCAGAACCCAATTTCATGAGTTGGTTGTTTCAACACAAACTACCAGCAGTGAAAAAAAGAAAAAAATAATACTTATTCAGCCAAAAACTGTCTGAACCAATGACCGGATGATTTTACGGTGCGCAACTGCGTTTTAAAATCAACATGAACCAAACCAAATCTTGCATGGTAACCCTCGGACCACTCAAAGTTGTCCATGAGGGTCCATGCAAAATACCCCCCGATATTCATGCCATCCGCTTTTGCTTTTAGCAATGCCTTTAAATATTGTTGAAAATATTGGATGCGTTTTTCATCATCCACTGCGCCGTTCACCATCTTGTCTTTATAGAAAGCACCACTTTCAGAAATGATGATTTTTTTGATGCCTTTATATTTAGCAAACTGTTGAATGATTCGGTAAAAACTAGTTGGATTCACTTCCCAACCCATATCGGTGATTGGCACTTTTCTTGACTTAGCACTAATATCAGTTGCTTGAATAATCGGAATCACTGAATTGTATTTCACCACAACTGGAAAATAATTTTGTAATCCGATGAAATCAAAATCAAAGCGCATCCGCTCTGTAAACTTCCAAGCTTTATTGTGTATGTACAATTTATCCATTAAAGGAAAATCATCGGAAGGATAGCCCATACCTAAAGCTGGTTCAATAAACAAACGATTCAATAAAATATCAATTCGTTTGGCTGCTTCTAGGTCTTTAGGATTTTGTGTGGCAGGAATAATTTCACTACAAGAAAAACTGGTACCAATATTGGCATTGGGCACATTGGCTCTAATGATTCTACCACCTTCTGACTGTGCCATCACAGCATTGTGTACAGCAGGTAAAAAATTACTCAGGCCTATTTTGCCTGGTGCGTGTTTGCCAATCATATATCCCAAAGACGTAAAGCCCATGGGTTCATTCAGTACAATCCAGTTGTTGACTTTATCGCCAAATTCTTGTGTACATACTTGTACATATCTGCTGAACCATTTCAGCAAATGGGTGGATGCCCATCCCCCTTCTTTTTCTAATGCCAATGGCAAATCCCAATGATACAATGTTACGTAAGGAATCAGGTCTAATGCCAAGCATTCATCTATCAAACGATGATAAAATTGAAGCCCTTCTTGATTCACTTTTCCAGTACCCATTGGTAAGATTCTGCTCCAAGAAATTGAAAAGCGAAACACTTTAAACCCCAGTGCTTTCACGAGTAATAAATCATCTTTATACCGATGATAAAAATCGCAAGCAATATGCGGTGTTGCACCCCCTTTGATTTTACCTTGTCTGTTAGAAAATTGATCCCAGATAGACAAGCCCCTTCCATCGGTTTTATAAGCCCCTTCATTTTGAGCGGCTGCAATCACCACGCCCCACAAAAAATCATCCCCAAAATCACTGGCTTTTAAAATGGTTGCGTCACTCAATTAGCGAAATTTTAATGATAGCTGATCTAGTTGGTATTGTTCAAATGCCGAAGCTTCCTGTTTGAGTGAAGCGGCTGTTTCCATGACTAAAGATACAATACTGGCTGTATCGTGCGCTATTTGTAAGGGTTGTGGCATTGGGCCTCCTAACCATTGATAAACAGTATCCGCAAATTGATGGTTCAGTTGAGGTACAATGGGCACACCAAATTTTTCTATTGCGGCTGCATTACACAATTGTTCGTATTGTCCTTTAATGGGCACACAAAGCAGTTTCTTTTGTAAGTATAAAGCTTCAGCAGGTGTTTCAAATCCAGCACCGGTAATCACTCCAGCAGCCTGAATCATACTGTTGGTAAAAGCAGTATTGTCAATGGGTTTGAAAATAATATTGCCTATTCTGGTATCGGTTTGATAGTGTTTACTAAATACATGAAACAACTGATCAGGCAATGCTGATAAATATTTTGTTACCACTGCATCACTGTAGTGAGAAAGGTAAACTGAAATATGACCATGATTAACCGGCGTTGCATCCAACACTGATTGTTTTAAAATAGGCGCATAAATAAAATCATCATAGCGTTCAAAGTGTAAGCCAATGTACTTTGATGACTTGGCATAATGATTTAAAATGAGTTCTCCCACCCAGTCTTTTTGAGCTGGTCTTGGTGTATGTACAGATTGAAAACTTGCTTGGTGACCAAACCCAATTGATTGAATGCGTTTGAATTGACAAGCCAACGCTGTGATGCATTCAAAATCATTGATGACCAAATCGTATTGTTCCAACGGCAATGCTCTGGCTTCTTTAATGATTCTGAGCAAGGATAATTCTTTAGCCATTTTCACATAATCTAATCCACCCCGATTGCCATAAAACAAACTCACCCCTTTACTCGTATACTTTACTGGTAAGTCTACTTTTAAATGACTGTTATTGCCACTTAAGAAAACATCTACCTGTCCATATTTTTGCAAGAAAGGCATTAAGGCTTTTGCCCTAGCTATATGACCATTCCCTGTTGCTTGTACTGCATAAAAAATTTTCATGCTTGCAGAATTAAAGAGTTCAAAAACAAGGTCACTTCATCGGTAATTACATTCAGTGCAGGTTGAGCAGACGCGCTGCTTTTTCCAACCACTGGCGCTTCTTTTACAAATGCTTTAGGATCGTATTGATAAATTGACCACTCATGATTATTGTATTCAAGTGCTGTAAGATTTTCTACCCAATCACCGCTGTTCATATACACTACTTTTCCTTCTGACGTTTCAACCGTTCTAACTTGTGGTTGATGAATATGACCACAGATCACGTAATCGTATTTTTTTGAAATGGCTAACTCGGCAGCTGTTTGTTCAAAGTTGCCAATCCATGATACAGCTTGTTTTACACTGTCTTTTACTTTCTTGCTCAAACTCATTTTTTCTTTCCCAGCTAACTTCAAAAAATAATTAATGAAGCGATTGAGCAAGATGAGTAAATCGTAACCATGCCCTCCTAATTTGGCCAATAGCTTGGCACTGCCTTTTGTTGTGGCATCAAACACATCACCATGAAAAATCCAAGTCATTTTGCCATCAATTTCCATTACCACTTTGTCCGTCAATTTAAAATTGCCGATCTCTACATCGCTGTATCGACGGAGCATTTCGTCATGGTTACCCGTGATATAAATCACGCGTGTGCCATTGCTCACCATGTTCATGATTTCTTTGATCACCTGTAAGTGGCTTGAAGGGAAATATCGTTTGCTAAACTGCCAACCGTCAATGATATCACCATTGAGGACCAATATTTGTGGTGCAATACTCTTTAAGTAATGAACGATTTCTGCGGCGTGACAGCCATAAGTGCCTAAATGTAAATCGCTGATTACTGCAACATTCACCGAGCGCTTTTCCATGGGTAGTGTTTTACAAATCTCCCACTAGCATATTACCCCAAGGTTAAGGAATCATTACGGAATTGTAAACTTGTAAAACAAAAAGGCCGCCCTTTTGAGGCAGCCTTAATTATAAAGATGGTCGTCAATTATTTTGACACGCCGTTGGTATGTACACCATTGGTGGCTGAAGTTGGAATACCAGGCACTGGAATTGGCTTGGCTTGTTCTTTAACCAACTCAGGTAATTTTACTTTTTCTTTTGCAGCTAAATTGTCTTCGTAAATTTTGATCAAGCTTGGTAAGTTTGGATCAGAACTTAGTTTTTGATCAACATCAATGCCGTCAATGATTTCTTTGATTTTATTGATGGTATTGGTATCAGGTACACTGATGATACAATCTAAGTTGGTCATTTCATCGTTTTCAAAACGATAGGTATACACTCTACCAGAAATTTGACAACCTTGTTTTACTTGTACTTTTCCTGTACAGAAAATATTGCCGCTGAACTTTCCAGACAAAACCAGTTCAGAACAGATAAGGTCTCCGTTAAATACCGAATTGGCTTCTAGGATGACTTTTTGTTTTGACAAAAGTGTACCGTTAATGCTGCTTTCAATTTTTAATGAATGCTTGGTTTTAAAATGCCCTTCCATGAAAACGCCATCTGGCAAAGTGATTAAAACCTGACTTTGATCGATCATATAGCTAGTTTTAGAATTATTGAGTTTATAAAAGTAGTCATTAATTCTTTTTTAGTGGCAAAACATAATTATTATTTATATTTCATAATATAGCTAGGGGGAATTGGCGAAAATTATCGGTGAATAAGGCATAAAATCAATTTTTAACTGCCATTAATGTTTTAACTTTTATTATTCTATGTATCAAAAAATCGTAAAAATTGCCTGTTCTGCAATATGGTTACCCATATTTTTTGCCTGCCAAACCAATGAACCCAAACAAAATACACTTTCAGAAAAGGAAAAAGCCGATGGTTGGATCTTGCTATTTGATGGTGAATCAACCAAGGGTTGGCATATGTTCAGCAAACCAACCATGCAACATGCATGGAAAGCTATTGATGGTACTTTAACCACCGACACCAAAGATACCACTGGCGTTCATGGCGATATTGTAACAGATAGTGTATACGAAAATTATGAATTGGTATTTGAGTGGCGCATTGCTCGTGAAGGCAATAGTGGGGTGTTCATTAATGTACAAGACGATACCAGTTATATGGCTACTTGGGCTACAGGACCTGAATACCAATTATTAGACAACCCCAATATGCAACCTGGCTACCTTGATGGTGGAAAAAAGGGGGCTGGTGCACTATACGGCCTTGCTCCCCTTAAAACAAAAGTAGAGCCCAAACCTTCAGGTGAATGGAACCAAAGTAAAATTGTGCAAGTCAATGGAAAAATTAATTTTTGGTTGAACGGCGTCATGACTTGTGAAGCTCAAATAGGTGATGCTGCTTGGCAAGCAATGGTGGCCAACAGCAAAGCTGCTGTGTTTCCAGATTTTGGTAAATCAACCAAGGGCCATATAGGTTTACAAGACTGGGCCAAGGGTGTATCTTTTAGAAATATTAAAATTAGAATCATTCAATAAACCAATGCCATGTTTACAAAAAAAGCTGCTCGCATAATTTTGCATTCTACTGCCTTTTTAATGATGACCAGCTTTTGGTCTTCGGCTGTTTTTGCACAAAAAACAGATATTGGCAAACTGTCTTCTGGTGGCATACTAAAACCAGTTCAAGCCAATATGGATATTAGACAATATATCCTCAACCTAGATGTAGACATCGCCAATAAATTCATCAAGGGCAGCACCACCGTTCATCTTCAATTAAACAACGCAGCAGATACCATTCTGCTAGACTTCATACAACAGTTTACCATTGAGTCAATTAAAGTAGACGGTAAAGCCGTTGATTTTGATCATAAAGACGCCAAAATTTATATCAAACCAACAGCAGGTGCAAAAGACCATCAATTCACTGCAGGCAATCACAGTGTATTCATTGCTTATCAAGGCAACCCACCCGAAGCTGTAAGGCCACCCTGGTTGGGTGGTTTCACTTGGTCTAAGGACCGCTCAGGAAATGATTGGGTATCTATCAATATTCAGAAAGAAGGCGGCAGAATGTATTTCCCTTGCAAAGACCATCCAAGTGATGAACCTAATGAAGGCGTTGAAATGACCATCACTGTGCCAAAAGGCTTAACTGTGGCGGGTCCTGGGCTTTTGCAAAAAATCACTACTAAACAAAACAAGACCAGTTTTTTTTGGAAAACCAATTATACCATCAGCAATTATTGCGTGGTTTTTAATATTGGAAAGTATCGTGTATTCAAAGACAGTTATACTACCATCAATGGCAACAATGTACCCATTGAATATTATATTCTTGAGGAGGATTCTGCACAAGCCAAGAGAGTGATTGCAGCAAAAAAACGCGACAGTAAAATTTTAGAAAAATATTTTGGCGAATACCCTTGGTACAAAGAAAAAATTGGCATCGCAGCTGTGCCCAATTCAGGCATGGAACACCAGACCATGATCACCTTCGACAATAAATTTGTATTTACTACTATTGGTGGTCAAGACTATTCCGACAATTTATTTCATGAGTATGCACATGAATGGTGGGCCAATAAAGTCACCAATAAAGATTGGGCACATATGTGGATTCAAGAAGGGATAGGCACTTATGCAGAAGCCCTAGCCATGTATGAATTGGGCGGGCAGGAAGCTTACAATAAAATAATTGCCAATCACAAAAGAGGCATTCGGCATAAAAAACCATTGGTTGGTGGTGAATCATTATCAGAAGATGAAACCTATGCTGGTAGTGATATTTATACCAAGGGATCTTTCTTCATGCACAGCTTGCGTTATGTGTTAGGTGATGACTTGTTTTTGAAAACATTGAAGCAGCTGGCAACGGATCCAGCCTATACTTACGACAACACGGTTACCAGTACTGATGTTGAACAATTGTTTAGCAAAGCTGCAGGGTATTCGTTAAAACCATTTTTTGATTTTCATTTAAAGACCACCCAGTTGATTGAAGTATCTATTAAAGAAACGGGCTATCAACAATATCAAATCAAACCCTTGAACTATTTCATGGACCTGCCTTTTGACGTGACGGTTAACGGAAAAGCAACTCGCCAAATCATTGGAAAAGATGGCATCACTGTAAAAAGTGAAACAATACCAATGGTAGATGCTGCGGGCTATTATTTAAAGAAGCTGGTTATTCAATAAACTGTCCTTGGTGGTTGACTTGTTTTAAATCAAAGGGGTGAATAGTAGCATCTAATAATTTGGCAAACTCCAGACGGGTCAATGGCATATTTGGGTTAAAGTACCCAAGTTTCCATTTAACCCAAGCTGATTGAATTTGAGCAGTCAGTGCCGCTTTGTTGTTAAGCTTCCATGTTGCATTGGCGGTATTCATTTTATTGGCAACAGCCATCTGCATGATGATATCAATTGCTTCAGACAATAATAGGTATTGAGCAGTTGAAGCCGGCATTTGATAAAATGGGGCTAAGTCTTTTTCCAATATTTTGCGGTTCACCAAAGAATCAGGATGAAAATAGGTTCTATTGGCCCAACTCACTGGAACCCCTTGGCCTTTTAAAATACCAGTTGCGCCAATTCTTTGTACCGCATCAAAATGTGGGTGCGTAACAGGCACATCAAAATAGGGCATGATATAGGCGTTGGTTTGTAACAGCGCCGACTGCACTTGTCTGACTGGAATATTTTCGGCACTGGTATTTTGCTTAGCGGCTAATGCAGCCAAACTGCCTGCCCCTTGCCCAATTAATAATGCAATAGCTTGTAAGCGAGACGTGCCATTTACCACATTCGACACACTGATGCTTTTTTCAGCCATGATTAACCCTTTTGAATTTGCTGGTATTAAAGCACCTAAGGGAATATTGAAAGAAGGCACCGGATAAAAATCTAAATGCTGGGGAGCGGCTGGATTTTTTTTGTGGTGATGATCAATCGGATAATCTCCTACAGCAATACCTGTTCTGTACAAAGGCAATGGCGTGTTAAATGGTTGTGCAATATGTTTTACGTCCATTCTTACCAAACCCTTTACGCGCCTGCTTTCTCGGTGATAGGGTATTAACGGAAAGCGATCTTTTGTTGGATATTCATCATCTGCCAAACCCAAATGTTTAAAGCCCAATTGGTGTTGGATAAAATAAATAAACCGGAGGGTTTGTTCCTTGGCTTTTGTTAAGGCTATTACACGATTGGCTTCAGACATTTCTACAACGTTCAAATAAATATCATTGCCATATCCGGGCCAATTAATCATGTATTTGTTATTCGGCAGTTTGCCATAATTCAACATTTTCTGTGCATCAACACTCGGCTTTTGACGCGATTTATCAAAATAGTAATCGGTGCATGCGCCATCAAATTCAGCAGGATCATAATTGGCTGGCCTTACAATGGTACAGTCTCTGCCTTTCCCATAATCTTTTAAAATGGCCACGTAGGTGATGTCTTGCACCATATCGTTGCTTGGCCCCTTGTGCACGTCTTCACCGGTAATGGTATTGGATTCCATGCCTAAATCGTAAGGCAATTTGGCATTGGCCATCACGTCTCCTAATTCAGTAGCATCAATGACTTGCTTGGCAAAAATGGTCACCCGCTGTTGATTACTCAGATTGATAAAATGGGCGCCAGTAATCACCCCATTCTGTTGAATCACCGATTGAAATTGCAGTTGATACTGCACTAATAAATCTTTAGTAGACGCCACCATGGTTTTAAAAATACTGTCCCCAACATGTGGTTCAAATAAGGTATTGCTGACCCATCCTGTTGCTACTTTTGAAGGACCACCATATACTTTATACAATGCAGCTCTAAATTCACCAAAAATGCCAGAAGGCAAATTGTGGTTGCCATCAAATGCACAAACACCCGCAGCAGTAATCATGCCGCCCAACCAAGTACTGGGTTCAGCGATGATGGTTTTAGCCCCTAATCTTGCAGACTGTAATCCTGCAGCAATACCACTGGCACTTGCGCCTACAACCAATACATCGGTTCGATGAATGGTTTGTGCTTGCGCACTCATTTGTATGCTTAAAACAAGGATAAGTATTTGTAAACAGTTTGTCAGTTTCACGATAATTATTTTAAAGGAATAAACACGTTGTAATGAAAGATAAAAATAATTGTCCATTGTTGCATATAAGCAGGGTAGGGCAAAAAAAGTTTGACTGCTTTTTTATACATTCACGAAAATGAATGGTATGCTCAATCGCTTTTTTCAAGTAATCTGTTGTTGTTTGTGTTGTTTAAGTTTAACTGCTCAAAACAACTTTAAGCCAACGAACACAATTAATATTGTTGGTGATATTAAAGAATCGATGACCATTAAAGAAGCAGATCTTTTAAAATGTCCACTTCATGATATTGGGGATTTAACCATCTACAATCATTTAGGTGAACAAAAAAGTATTCAAAAAAAACTAAAAGGTGTATTGGTAAAAGATGTGTTGGGTAAGCTCGAATTGAATACGCCGGGGCCACGTCAACTATCAGAGTTTTATTTTACCGTTCTTGCATCTGATGGATATAAAGTAGTCTTCTCTTGGAATGAACTATTTAATTCGCCAACAGGGGATCATATATTTTTCATTGTTGAAAGAGATGGCATCAACATAAATCAATTGGATGAGCGTTTGCTATTGGTGACAACAACCGATTTCAAAACAGGCAGAAGACACGTGAAAAATGTCAGTCAAATACAAGTAAGTCGGGTAAAATAAAAGATAATTCATGGTTAAAAATACACTGCTCCTTTTTTGTCTCTCATTGATTTGTTTAATTCAAATCAGCGAAGCGCAAATACCAGTTAGATATTTAGAGTCGAAATCATTAGCCAATCGTTGGGATGAAGGCATGCCTATGGGGAATGGTATGATGGGCGCCATTGTATGGCAGAAGCAAAATCATATTCGTTTTGCTTTGGATCATGCTGCCTTGTGGGACGAGCGCCCCATGAAAGATTTACATGGCCCACATTT
>JAIXYL010000167.1 GCA_027490265.1 Sediminibacterium sp. | reverse complement strand
CCCAACGCAATCGCACAGGCTTTTGCGAAAAAGCTCATAAAGCCAAGATTCACCCCATGCCCTTCTTTGAATTTATCCTTGTATTGCTTGCGGATTTCCATGATCTGGGTCATATCCACTTCATTAAAAGTGGTCAGCATGGCGGTGGTATTTTTTGACTCTACCAATCTTCTGCTGATGGTTCTACGCAATGCACTCATTTTTTCTTGACGAACATTTCTGCTGAATAAAGCACCATCAGCAGCAAATGATTTTTTACCAGGATTATTGAGCGCGTCTAAAACATCCTGCTTCATGATCTTACCACCCGTTCCAGTTGGTGTGATAGACTTTGTATCTACTTTTTTATCAGCAATGATGGCAGATGCAACAGGACTGGCTTTTACATCATTTGATACAGCAGTAACCGGCGCTTGATTGGAAACAGGAGCAGGTGCAACAGGTGCAGCAGCTACTGGTGCTGCAACGCCTTCAGGCTTGGCCGCCGTTTCATCAATACTTGCCAATAAATCTCCAATATTTAAGGTATCGCCTTCTTTACCAACAGTGGTTAAAATACCTGCTTTCTCAGCATTTACTTCAAAGGTTGCTTTCTCACTTTCCAATTCTGCAATTACTTCGTCACGCTCTACCCACTCTCCGTCTTTCTTTGTCCATTTTAACAAAGTCACTTCATTGATTGACTCTCCAACTGTTGGTACTTTTATTTCGATCATAACGATGTATTAAAAAAATGTTTGGATTTTATTTATCAGCGATTAAATATTGAATGCGGTATTAATAATTTCTGCTTGCTCTTGTGCATGCACTTTTGCATAACCAGTTGCAGTTGCGGCACTAGCATTTCTGCTAATGACCCCAAAGTTAATAGTCTTCAGATTTGTTTGCAAGAACCCAGCAGCTCCCATATTGAGTGGTTCTTCTTGAACCCAGAACCATGTGGCTTTATGGTATTTCTTGTACAACAAATCTAATTGCACATATGGTAATGGATAAATTTGCTCTAGACGAACAATGGCAATATCTTGTCTGTTTTCCTTTACTTGTTTATCAGCTAACTCAAAATACAATTTACCAGAACAGAATAAAACCTTTGTTACATTAGATGGGTCAGTTACAAATTGGTCGTCAATGGTTTCTTTGAATTGCCCATTTATAAAATCAGCTTTCGTACTATAGGTGCCAGGATTTCTCAGGTTGGCTTTAGGCGAAAAATTAATTAAAGGCTTTCTAAAATTCCAACTGACCTGTCTTCTAAATGCATGGAATAAATTAGCCGCCGTGGTAATATTGGTGATGACCATATTTAACTCAGCACACATTTGTAAAAATCTTTCAAGACGAGCGCTGCTATGCTCCGGACCTTGTCCTTCATAGCCGTGCGGCAACAACATAACCAATCCATTTTGACGCTGCCATTTTTGTTCGCCAGCAGCAATAAATTGATCAATCATCGTTTGTGCGCCATTACAAAAATCTCCAAACTGTGCTTCCCATAAAACCAAGGCATTGGGATTAGCCATTGCGTAACCATATTCAAAACCTAACACACCATATTCACTCAATAGTGAATTGTATATTCTAAATGGTTGTTGGTTTTCTTGAAAGTGATTCAATCGATTGTACTCTTGGTTGGTATCCTCGTCTCTAATGACTGCGTGACGATGACTAAACGTACCACGCTTAACATCTTGACCACTCATTCTTACGATATTTCCATCAGTCAATATAGAGCCATAAGCCATTAACTCGGCAGTTGCCCAATCAATCTTGCCTTCAGATTCAAAAAGCTTAATCTTGTCTTGAATTAATTTTTCAATCTTTTTAAGCGGTTTAAAATCAGCAGGCCATTTCATTAAACCATTAAACAGCATTTGAAATTTGGCATCATCAATTGCAGTGGTTGGAGAATAGTCAAAATCAGATGGTGTTGCTTTTTCAAAAGACTTCCAGATTAATTCTGGAGGTTGGTATTTGTATGGCAACGGATTTTGCTTCACATCATCTAGACGCTCTTGCAAATCTGACCAAAACTTCTTCTCCATATCCTTCGCCAACTCTTGAGCGTCTGAAGTACCATTTTGAATCAAGAATTGCGTATAAATTTCTCTTGGATTTTGATGTTTGTCTATCAGTGCATACAATTGAGGCTGAGTATACTTTGGATCGTCTCCCTCATTATGGCCATGTTTTCTATAACATACCATATCAATGAAAATATCGGAGTGAAATTGATCTCTGTATCTTGTTGCAATTTCCGCACATTTAACAACTGCTTCAGCATCGTCCCCATTCACATGCAATACAGGTGCTTGAACCATGGCCGCAACAGAGGTTGAATAATCTGCACTTCTAGCATCTTCAAAATCAGTTGTAAACCCAATTTGATTATTGATCACAAAATGAATGGTGCCCCCTGTATAATAGCCTTTCAATTTGCTCATTTGCAACACTTCGTACACGATGCCTTGTCCGGCAACAGAAGAATCCCCGTGAATTAAAATTGGTAAAATATTCTCGAAATGGCTTTCAGAAATTAAATCAGCCTTAGCTCTAGCAAAACCTACCACAACTGGATCCACTGCTTCCAAATGAGATGGATTGGGCATTAGCTTTAAATGGATGGTTTTATCGTCTAATGTCTTCACTTCACTGCCATAGCCCATATGGTATTTTACATCTCCACTACCCATGGTTTGGTCAATGGTTGCTGTCCCTTCAAATTCACTAAATATTTGCTCATAGGTTTTTCCCATGATATTGGCCAAAACATTCAATCTTCCTCTATGTGCCATACCAATCACTACTTCTTGGATATCATGGTTGGCGGCTGTATTAATAATGGCATCTAAAGCAGCGATAGTGGTTTCACCACCTTCCAATGAAAAACGTTTTTGCCCGATATATTTGGTATGCAAAAACTTTTCAAACATCACACCCTGATTTAATTTTTCAAGAATGCGCTGTTTTTTGTTCAATGGCAATGGCTTAGCAAAATGCTGTTCCATTTCTTCAGTTAAAAAATCTACCCGCTTTTGATCGCTGATATATTTAAATTCAATACCAACATGATTGGCATAGGTATTTTGTAAATGAGCCAGGATATTTTTAAGTGTGGTTGCACCAAGGCCAATCAAATGTCCAACTTGATACACCGTATTTAAATCGGCATCAGATAGCCCAAAAAAGGACAGCTCTAAATTTGCTCCCCTGTCTTTTCTTGTTCTAATTGGATTGGTTTTGGCAATCAAATGCCCCTTGTTTCTGTATCCAAGGATTAATCGATACACTTTGATTTCTTTCATCCAATCCACTGCACCTGCCTCTCCTGCTTCAGGAGCACCCTGCCCAGCAGAAAAATTACCTGCCACTGCAAAGTCAAATCCCTCAAAAAACTTCCTTAAATCAGGGTCTGTTAGCTCTGGATTGTTTAAAAAGTCTCTGTAAAGACCTTCAATAAATGCTGGATGTGAATTGGTGATGTACGAAAAATCCTTCATTTGGCTTATTTATGCAGCTTTTCAATCTAAATTGTTCGCAAATATCGGTCATTGGAGGCAGAAAATAAACCAAAAATTGCCAGAACCCTCAGCTTTTTATACACAGCCGTTATAGGCCGCCAAACGCTTTTTTTTCATTTTTTTTAATTTAAATTTCCATTTTTGCTACAAAGCCATTACCTTTGCCGTCCTGAAAAAAATAGAAAATGGCAAATCACTCAGCTACAAAGAAAGACGTCAGACAAGCCGCTAAGCGCCGTGACCGTAACCGTTACTATGGTAAAACTACCCGTAACGCTATCCGTGACCTTAAAACAAGCGCAGAGAAAAAAGGATACGAAGAAAAACTTCCTGATGTTATTTCAATGATCGATAAGTTGGCAAAACGTGGCATTATTCATAAAAATAAAGCTGCCAACCTGAAGAGCAAATTAGTGAAGAAAGCAACAGCGTTAGCTTAATCGCTTTGTTCTCAATTATATTTTAAAGCCAATCCAAGGATTGGCTTTTTTCGTTTTATATAATCTTACCCTTTAACCGGAAGCACTACAACAAAGTTATTTAACTGTCCTTCTAAAGCTTTATAACTTAACTCGCCTTTGTGAATTTGAACGATTCTGTTAATAATAGCTAACCCCAACCCAAAGCCTTTTTTCTTTCCAACATTGGTTCCCCGAAAAAAAGGAATCATCATTTTTTCTGCTTCTTCAGGACTTAATTGATTGCCTTTGTTTTGAAATTTGATGCTGATTTTGTGATGATCAGTAATTAATCGAATACTCACTGATTGATCATCTGAATACAGATAAGCGTTTTTCATCAAGTTAATAAATGCAGCTTTTAACAAAGCATCATTTCCTTTTACTAAGAGTTCAGCATCATCTTCTGGCATTGTTTCAAAAGAAATGGCGGTTTTAGCATCTGGAAAGCTCTTATTGAAATAGGCAACAGTATCGTACAACAATTCATCAATACGGACATAAGGCCATTCATCCATAAATTCCATTTGTTCATTTTGAGAAATTAACAAAAGGGAATTGGTCAGCTCAATCAAATGTTGCTGGTCTTCCTTCAATGACATTAATACATTGCGGTACCCCTCCACGTCATAATTACTGTTTAAAGCGGCTTCTGTTTGAGAAAGCATCACCGCTAATGGTGTTCTCAATTCATGTGAAGTATGTTGCACAAAACTTTTCCTGAATTCGAATGCCTTTCTAATACGCTCTAGCATGGCATTAAAGTTGCGCGCTATGGCATTAATTTCATCCTTAGCAGGCCTTACCCAAATACGCTCAGAGAGATTTAATTCATTCGTTCTTTGCATTTGATTACTCAGTTCCACAATGGGTTTAATCGCTTGCTGCACAAACAGAAAAGCCATAATGGCTGTCAACAGCAATGATCCCCCAAATACACCTGCTAAAATCAAACGCATAGTACTTACTTTTCTTAACCCAACCCGATCATACGCACTGACCACCAAAAATTGTTTTTGCAAAGCTTTATAGCTAATCACGATTTGATTGCCTGCTGAATCAGTATATCGTATGCTTTTTTTAGTTTTGGCTGCATCTAAATTAACCACTGGAAGCTTTGGCGATTTTTGCACACCAAGATTAAACAACACTGAACCGGTCTTATCAAGAATAAACATTTGCTCATTCACCAATTCAATTCTATGCAAACTAAGTACATCATCTTGAGTAACCGACGGCATTGTTTGTTTTAGGTTGATATAAATCTCAAACAAATCATTGCCTTCCGATTGAACACGACTATAATAATCTTCTTCTCGATAGGTAGCGTATAAAAAGTAGATACTTGTACATGCTATCAATAAAATTGCTGCTACAAAACTTGTAAACAACAGCGCAAATCTTAGTTTGAAATTCATGCAATCACTTTATAAAATAGCCAAATCCAGGCTTAGTATGAATCAGTTTTTTGCTAAAGGGTTTGTCAATTTTATTACGCAAAAAACTAATGTACACTTCAATGGTGTTGGTACCCGTATCAAAACTCAAATCCCATACTTTTTCAAGTATTTCTTGTTTTGAAATAACCCGCTCAGGTGTTCTTACCAACAATGTTAAGAGGGTAAACTCTTTTGAAGTTAAGTTAATTGCTGTGCCCCCTCTTAGTACACTCTTCAGCTTAAAGTCTATTTCAAGATCTTCATAAACCAATTTTTCGTGCTTTTCTACATTGTCTGTTCTTTTAAACAGCACTTTTAATCGCGCAAATAATTCATCAAAATGAAAAGGTTTCACCAAATAATCATCGGCTCCAATGTTGAATGCTGCAACTTTATCGTGAATTTCACCCACCGCTGTTAACATCACAATGGGCATATTTGCACTGCGCTTTCTAAAATCACTGCAAAGCGTCATGCCATTTTTACCAGGTAAATTAATGTCAAGTAAAGCCATCGAATAGTCATTCTCCATGAACATTTTATCAGCTGTAATGCCATTATCTGCTACGTCTACATCATAACCCACTCGCATCAATTCCTCTTGAATGGCTTTGGCCAATTTGGCTTCATCTTCGGCTAATAATATCTTATACTTCTTTTCCATTAATCCAATTTTTTAATATTCCCAGAACCTAAAATCTTTTGTGTTACCTCCGCATTACCCTTGTAAAACACATCCCCAGAACCCATGATTTTAATATTGAGCGTTCTGTCTGCATGCACATTTACATTGCCATTTCCTGCAATTTTGATGGTAGCATCTTCAGACTTGAGTTGGTCTGCATTGCAATCACCTGATCCCGCGATATCAAAAGATGCGGTTTGCGTTTCGCCCTGCAGTTGTACATTGCCTGTTCCTCTTATATCAACATTTACTTTCGGGGTATTCACCGCTAAATCCACATCGCCTTGTCCAGCAATATCGATTTTGAGTTCATTTGCGCCAGTGAACTTTCCACGGCCAATGATATTGCCAGAGCCAGCTAAATGAACGCTGGATAATTGTGGCGTTGTGATGGTGATCTTTATACCATGGTCAGATTTTAAATTAAATTTTGACTTGGTTTTAAACACCAGGGATTCATTGCTTTCAGACATGATGATATAGTTCTGTAAATTTTCGTCTGTTTCAATTGAAACAGAAGTGGTTGCACCAGGCACTAATTCTATGTCAAAATTGCCTTTTAATACAATTTTCTCCGCTTTTTTAACAGGGCGATTTTGTGTGACGATATCTCCATTACCCTGTATTGATTTGCCAATCCAATTACAAGACATAAAGATGACCTGTAACCCTAATAATACCCAAATAAGCCTTTTCATATTAAACGATTTATATACACGAAAGGTAGCAAAAAACTGCTTAATATGGGAACCAATAAAATTGAATTAACTTTGCCCCATGACAGAAAAAATTTTGATTCTCGATTTTGGTAGCCAATATACCCAGTTAATTGCCCGTGCGGTGCGTGAGGCGAATATATACTGTGAAATCATCCCTTACCATAAAGCATTTACCATTGATACCACTTTAAAGGGCATTATTTTAAGCGGCTCGCCATTTAGCGTCAATGAAGACAAAGCGCCGAATGTAGACATTGCTTCAATGATTACGCAACTGCCAGTATTAGGGATCTGTTATGGTGCGCAACTGACCGCTAAAGTATTTGGCGGTATTGTTGACAAATCAAATAAACGAGAATATGGTCGTGCTCAGCTAGAGATCCACCACAAAGATGTTTTATTCAATGGGATTGGAAAAACCTCACAGGTTTGGATGAGCCATAGCGATTCCATCAAAAGTTTACCCGAAGGATTTTCAATTTTAGCTACCACAGACAGCATTCCAGTAGCTGCATTTAAAAAAGAAGGCACAGACAGCTACCCGCTTTATGGGTTTCAATTTCACCCTGAAGTATACCATTCTACCGAAGGCAAAACAATGATTCGAAACTTCTTGGTTGATATTTGCGGTTGTGCCCAAAACTGGACGCCTGCCTCATTTGTAGAAGAAACTGTTGCCCGCTTAAAAACAGAGATTGGAGACAAACAAGTTATTATGGCCTTAAGTGGTGGTGTAGACAGCACAGTTGCCGCTACCTTAATAGCAAAAGCCATTGGTCCTAGACTACACGGGATTTTTGTGGACAATGGAGTTTTAAGGAAAGATGAATTTGAACAAGTTTTGGAAACCTATCATGCCATTGGGTTGAATGTAAAAGGGGTTGACGCTAAAGACCTTTTTTATGCAGCATTAAAAGACCAAGTAGATCCAGAAGCAAAAAGAAAAGCCATTGGAAGATTGTTTATTGATGTTTTTCAATCTGAAGCCCAACAATTAGAGAATATTTCTTTTTTAGGTCAGGGAACCATTTATCCTGATGTGATTGAAAGTGTGAGTGTGCATGGGCCATCTCAAACCATCAAAAGTCATCACAATGTGGGTGGATTACCAGATACCATGCACCTTTCATTGGTTGAACCATTACGCTATTTGTTTAAAGATGAAGTCAGAAAAGTGGGGCTAGAATTAGGTATCCCTGCAGATATGATTAATCGTCATCCATTTCCAGGTCCGGGATTGGCCATCAGAATATTGGGAGAAGTGAATGCTGAAAGCGTTGATTTATTACAAAGAGCTGATGCCATATTTATCAATGGCCTAAAAAAAGCTGGATTATATAATCAAGTTTGGCAAGCAGGTACCATTTTATTGCCGGTCAAAAGTGTTGGTGTTATGGGAGACGAAAGAACCTATGAGTTTACCGTTGCATTAAGAGCAGTGACTTCTGTAGATGGAATGACAGCAGATTGGGCACATTTACCTTATGCATTTCTTGCTGATATCTCTAATGAAATCATCAATAATGTAAGAGGCATCAACCGAGTGGTTTATGATATTAGCAGTAAACCACCAGCTACGATTGAATGGGAATAATATGAAAATAATTACAGCCTATATCATTGGATTAATGATTCATTGCTTTGGATCAGCTATTTATGCTCAGCCAAATACACCGTTAAAAATTGCTGTTTTCGCTCCAATCTATTTAGATAGTGTGTTTAATGGCAACAACTATATTGCTGGGAATAATCAATTACCCAAATT
>JAIXYL010000107.1 GCA_027490265.1 Sediminibacterium sp. | reverse complement strand
GAAGATATGGTTGATATTTGATCATATCTATTGTCTTTGGTGTATCTAAATAGAATGAGTGTAAAACCACTACCAAGATAATATGGGCTTAATTCTGCGCTTAATTTTTTCGAAAATTCATTCACTATAATTTTAGTTGGATTCTCCTGTGAGAAGTTTTGAATCGGTAAAATTGATGTCGCTATAAGAAAAGTTAGCTTTATAATATTATTCTGAAAAGACATAAGCCATAAATTTATTGAAATGTTATTGTTTTAAAAAAACTGGATGATGAATGAATGAATCTGCAATTAAGACAAAGATTTGTTAGTTGTATTTGCTCTCTCGTCTGTTAGTTTAGTCATTTATTTTTTCGACTTGCCTTTGTTTAATAATAAAGTCTTGCCCAAAAGTAAGTTTTTTAGAAAGACTTGAATTGGGTTCAACAACTCTCCAAAATGGTGTAATCTTTTTGAGTGAATTTTCTTGTTGGTATTTTTCAAAATTGGCTTCTGCCACTATACGTAAAAAAATTCCTGTTGTAACAGGGCAGGTATAGTCAGCACTGTTTTCAATAGCAAGATCTTTTCGCATTGTTTGAACTGATACTTTTTTGCCTTTTGGTATTTGATTAATATAATTGTCAATTATTTGTGGTGTTGCAATAAACATATTGCTGTTTGCTGGAATATCTGCAAAATTAAAATCTATACGTTTGATTTTTGGCTCCTTCTTTTCATTTAGTTTCTCAAGCCAAGTCTTTTTTGTTGCCATTTTATTCGCTTAATTGTTTTTTAACTTTGAAGGGATAAGTTTATATTCTTATCTGCGTCTACAAATAAGGTTACTAATATTCTAAAAACCGATTTGAATTAATAATGATTTCTTTAAATCCAATAACTGTTTTATATCAAGCGTTTTTCTTTATTTCTTTTAAGTTAGTTTTCGCATTCTTTTTTGAGTAAGTCAAGCCATTTTTGCATGCTTTTTTCTAAGTTTCTGTTGAATGACTTTTCTAAAAGGTTTGCAATAAAGCCTTCTAAGCTTTCGTCAACTGAAACTGTTATTTGTCCGTTATTTTCTGTTAATGTCCAGTTGTGTATGGCAATCATACCAAAAGTCTTTCCTGTCCAACCGAAGCTTTTAAATGGTTCAACGGTATGAAGCTTAGAGTGAATTTTTGCTCCGCCTGTTTTCCATTTAAATGTTGTTTCTGGTTTTAGTTCTCCATTCATTTTTGGTTTACAAATGTCGGTTTGCCATTTTGCCCAATTATCAATGTCAGTCATAACTTTCCATACCTTTTCACTAGTAGCATTAATAGTGATTGTTTTGCTACATTTTACTTGTGCGTTGATGTTAATACTTTTCATTTTTGAATTACTTTGTGCAATTGAACCTGCCTGAATTGTCAAGTTAATTGCGGTTTGTTAAATTGAATTTGTAACAGTTGGCGTATTTTATTTACAATACAAAGATCTGCACAAATTCAAGCCTTGCTCTTGACATAAATCAAGAAGTTTAACTAGCCGCTCTTTTTCTCAGTCTACTCAATGTTTCAGGTGTCATACCAAGCATTGAAGCTAAGTACTGTAAAGGCACTTGATTAAATAATTCTTTGTTGAAATTGAATAGTTGATTGTATCTTTCTTCTGCTGTCATTGAAAGATGTTGTAAAACTCTGTCTTCTAAAACTGTAAAGCATTTTGTGATAAATTGTTTCTCTAATTCTATCCAACTAGGAATTACCTGTCCAATTTTTTGATAGTCTTTGTTGTCAATGACGTATAATTCACAATCGGTCAAAGCTTGAATATTCCAACGTGCTATTTGTTGAAATACAAAGCTTGATAAATCAACCACGAAATAGCCTTGGGTTGAAATCCATTTGGTTACTTCCTTTTCGTCAATGACAACAAACTCTCGTATTATACCATTCTGCACAAAACCAAGTCTGTCTGAATGTCTCCCTTTTTTTAGAAAGTAATCACCTTTTTTTAATGTTATAGGCTTGAAAAATGAACTAATTTTTGTCAAGTCGTCTTTGTTAATACTAAAGAAAGTATGTATGTATTTTTCTAATTCTGTCATTTTTTAAGATTATCCTACAATAGGTAATATCGAATAGGGCTTGTTGAAGTAGTGATATTGGTTGTCATCAACATTATTTTAGCAGCAATACTTCTTTTACAATGGCCGTTTCTGTTTTGGTTTTGAGCTGTCATTAATTAGTTTAATACATTTTTGAACTTGCTTGTCTATGTCTTTTATTTTGTTAATTTGATGGATAATATTGCGTTTCTTACCTGGTGTCAAACTCTCAAAAGTATTTTTTATTATTTCGTCTTGCTCTAAAATTGCTTCCAAAACTTTTGGCATTTCTACACCCAAAGGGTTTGGGTCTTCGTTGAGTTCAAAATGAATTTTGTCGCCTAATCTTTTGTTTACTGCCAGTAAGTTTTTACTTGATATAATAATAAAAAAATTGCCATCTCCAAAATGGTTTAGTCCACATTGAAAAGTTAAACATTTTTCAAGTGTGCAAAGAAGACGAGTGTGCCGTTTATTCTTGAATTGATTGATAATCTCCGCCTCAATTTTCAAAAAGAAATAGCCCCCTTTTCTTTCCTCTAATTGTCCAATTATTTGCTCGCTTTTGTAATGCTTCATTTTACTTCAACAATTGTTTTAATCTACAAGCTTTTTGAAGCGCACAGCACAAATCATTTCCGCAAATTTTCGAAGTTATTCTCAGAATAAGGAATCATACTCCCATCTTGGTAAAAGCCATTGGATACTTTCTGTTTTGCCTTAAATTATGATGGGCTTCTCATTGTCTTTGAGTTTGCTGGTAATTCAAAGAGTTTTTGGTCAAGTTTCATCAATTTTACTTCAATCGCAACACTTTCCAATGTAAATTGTCCATTGTCAATAATTGATTTTAATGGCAATGAATGTGATTGTGAAATATAGTCATACCAATTTCCATACTTATGATTAGTAAATAGTTTTGTGTCAACTGAAAGTTTCGTATTGAAATAGTATTTCTGTATGCCACTTTTACACGTCAAAACAACTTCGTCACATTTATAGCCTAAGATTTCTATCACATTTTTATTCACTTCTACTTTTAAAATTTTATCTGTAGTTATTGAACAATCGTTCCAAGGTAAAATTTCAGAATTTGCCAATTTATTATAAAGTTTGTTGTCTTTGTTGATATAGAGTTGCCACTTAAAAAAAGAACCATTAGCTATTGATTTATAGTCGCCATTTTTAATAAAGTATTCTTGTGTTGAACCCAACATTGTCTTGAATTGTTCGTCAGTTGTATTTGACATTTTACTTTTGTAGGTATTCTTATACACTATTTTTCCTTCAAAGGTTTGTCCAAATGAAGTAATGGTAAAAAGTATCGCAAGTATAAAAGTCATTTTCTTTGTCATATTTGGCTGTTTAAAATTTTGATTGGTTGATCTTTTTGCCCATTGCACGACATACTGATATTTTTGATTAATGCCTTTGTCAAAACTATTTCCACAGAAACGTTCATTCTATTCCGTTTTAACGGTAAAGCAATGCCACCTGACTCACATATTTAAAAAATGAATTGCCAGTTATCATCATATTTAAGTTGAACAATAAGAACCATTGGGATATTATGAATATATGCAAAGATTAGCATATGACGAAAAATGGTTACAACTAAAAAAAGCCCACATTTCTGTGAGCCTTTTCTAAAGCTGTGGAGAGTATCGGGGTCGAACCGACGACCTCTTGCATGCCATGCAAGCGCTCTAGCCAACTGAGCTAACCCCCCTTGCGGATTGCAAATGTAAGCGGCAACTGTTAATTGCCAAAATTAGTTTTGATTCAAAATCACAATAAAATGACCTATTTGTCGTTGTACTTGCAGTAGTTAAGCTCAAGTGCATACCATGAAAAATAGTTCCTTTTTTTTAGCCCTTTGTTTTTTCGCCGCTTTGGTGTTTGCCGCGTGTAAAAAAGAGGCTGATAAGCCGGTTGATCCGCAAACCACCGAGGACAATAGTCCACCGATTGGAGGCGCAACTGCGGTATTTAAAGATACCGTTTCTGTGAAAGATGGGGAAGTGACCATTACTTATGCAAAATCTGACGCTTGTTTTCCCAGCAATGAAATATTTTCTTTCACCGCTTCTGCTGCGGGTATTCCTGCAGGGGCTAAATATATTTGGGAATTTGGCGATGGTAAATCACTCACTGGTACTACGGTTCGCAATATGTATCGTAATCCTGCTACTTATACCATCATTTTACAAATTAAGAATGCTGCGGATGTACTCATTCATAAAGCGTCTGTGTCGGTAAAAGCTTTGGGACAACAAGTTACACCTACTGCGATTTTCTCGAGTGCTTTGCCCGATATCAATTTTTTGAACAATATGACTTTTACCAGTAGATCCACTGTGCCAACTGGTACTATTGTAGACCATTTTTGGGATTGGGCAGATGGCACTACCAGCAATAGTTCAAATACATTTATACCTAAAAATTTTCCGAAAGTGCCAGAGGATAAAACCTATCCTGTTCGCTTGGTTGTTTCTGCCAATTCTGGTTGTAAAGACACGGCATCCATCAACGTATTTGTACCTGCATCTTATAATATTAGCGGTAATTTCAGAGTTGAGCAATTTGATGCGTGTACCAATGAGTATTTCATATTTACACCAACAGCAACTGGCGTACCTGCTGGGGCTGTGTATACTTGGGATTTTGCCGATGCCACTGGTTTGGTAACCGGAAGCCCTGTTAAAAAACAGTTCACTTATCAAAACGATTACGACGTTAAAATGACCATTACCTTGAATGGCAGAATGATCTATCAAACACACCGTCCTGTAAGAGCCTTCGGTCAAAATATTAAGCCCAAAGCTTTAATGTTAAAGAATGTAGTGAGTTCTACACCTACTAAAGAAGTATGGGCTTTCTACAGTCAATCCAATATTCCGCATGGTTACTTAACTGGATACAGATGGGAAATGCCGTTTAACAGGGTGGACGACAATTTCAATACCATTGTTGAACAAGAGTATACTAAAGCGGCAACGCCAACCAATTACTCTGTAAGATTAATCGTAACGAGCAATACCGGTTGTAAAGACACAACCGTGGCCAATATAACCGTACCGGCTAAATAGCCAACCAATGAAACAGCTAAAGGCATTTTATTTTCTTAGCTTTTTTGCAATGGTTTTTTTTGCCTGTAAAAAAGAAACCGCTGTAGACCTGAATACTTTGGTGCAAGTAGATTCTGCGCAAATAACCAAAGGGGCTATTGTTACCGTGGCGCGCGATACAACCACTGTAACATACGGCAATGTTGAAGCTAAGTTCAGTCAAACTTCTACCTGCTTTCCATCCAGAGAAGTCTTTACCTTTTCTGCCGCTGGTGTAGCGTTACCTGCTGGTGGATATTATAGTTGGGCTTTTGGGGATGGTAATATTGCGAATGGATCTACAGTGACCCATTCTTATCAAGCCGCAGGCTCTTTTGTAGTGACACTTATGGTTATGGCCAATGCCAACAATATGTTGGCCAAAGTTAGTTTTGGTGTGAAAGCATTGGGGCAGCAAACCAAGCCTGAAGCCATTTTCACCACTAAGTTCGATTTTCCGCAGAACCTCAATTATGTAACGTTTAACAGTGCTTCTTCCATCAACCAGGGCGATATTATCCAATTCAAATACAACTGGGGGGATGGTACGGAATACATCAGTTCGGTTGGTTTGGTAAGACACGAGTTCCCCAAAAAAATCAACGATACTACGTATGCGGTGAAATTAACCATCCTATCTAATTTTGGTTGCACGGATGATACAACGGTGCAAGTGACCATTCCAGGCCGTTACAATATCAGGGGGAAGTTTAGAGCAGAAGCTATTGATGCTTGCACCAATGAAAGAATTTTATTTACAGCAGAAGCTGAGAACGTACCAACAGGTGCTGTTTATGAATGGGATTTTTCTGATGGTACTGGTGTAAGAACCGGTAATCCTATTTTGTACAAGTACAAATTTCCCAATGACTACGATGTCATTATGAGTGTTAAGTTAAATGGTCGTGAAATTTATAGAACCAATAAAATGGTAAATGCCAAGGGCGAAAATCCAAGGCCCAAAGCGGCTTTCGACGAAACTTTGGTATGGGATTATCCTACCACACAACGCTGGTCGTTCAACAGCCGATCTACTATTCCTACCAGTACAATCGACTCTTATCAATGGAGTTTTGGTAATGGCAATACCAATAACGAATTCTACAGCTTCATTGAAACCGTGTATAATAAAGAAACCACTGCAAAGTCTTATACTGTTCAACTGATTGTTACTGGCAATGGTTGTGCTGATACTGCACGAAAAACCATTACGATTCCGCCCAGATAAATTCTTTGTTGTAAATTGTTTCCTTATCAATACGCATATGATTACCAAGGAATCAATTGAACAAGCACACGAAAAAATAAAGCCCTATATACATTACACACCTGTGTTAACCAATACCAGTATCAATCAAATGGTGGGGGCTAATTTGTTTTTCAAGTGTGAGAATTTTCAAAAAATTGGGGCTTTTAAAATTAGGGGTGGAATGAACGCGTCGCTTAGTCTTAGCCCCGAAGCTTTAGCAAAGGGATTGGCAACGCACAGCTCGGGTAATCACGCACAGGCCATGGCTTTTGCTGCGAAAACCCTTGGCACAAAAGCCTTCATTGTGATGCCCAGTAATTCTCCTAAGGTTAAAGTGAATGCAGTCAAAGGATATGGGGCTGAGATTATTTTCTGTGAACCTAATCAAGCTGCAAGAGAAGCGTCTCTGCATCAAGTGGTGGCTGAAACGGGTGCAGCTTTTGTGCACCCTTACGATGATGTTCGGGTGATCACTGGGCAAGCCACTTGCGTAAAAGAATTATTAGAAACTGTGCCTGATCTAGACATCGTGGTGGCCCCTGTAGGTGGTGGTGGATTATTATCGGGTACTGCATTAGGAGCACATTACTTCAAACCTTTGGTAAAAGTATATGCTGGCGAACCCGAAGGGGCTGCAGATGCTATTCTAAGTTTTCAATCCGGCAAAGTTGAAAAAGCGCCTTATGTAAACACCATTGCTGATGGACTTCAAACAACATTAAGTGAACAAACTTTAGCGATTATACGTACGCACGTATCAGATATTTTTTTAGTGAGTGATGCCGACATCAAAGCGGCCTTAAGATTGGTATATGAGCGCATGAAAATTGTAGTTGAACCCAGTTGCGTTGTGCCTTTGGCTGCCGTGATTAAACACAAGACTTTATTTGCTGATAAAAACATCGGAATAATTTTAACGGGTGGTAATGTAGACTTACAAAAATTTGCTGATTGGTTTAACGATTAATTTTATGCCTGAAATAAATACACAGTTTGATGCCATCGTCATTGGCTCTGGAATCAGTGGTGGGTGGGCCGCCAAAGAATTATGTGAGAAAGGATTGAAAACTTTAGTGCTCGAGCGTGGTAGAAATGTAGTCCATCAAAAAGACTATCCTACAGCTACTTATAATCCTTGGGATATGCCGCATCGCGGCAAAATTCCTCCCCCTGAAATGGACAAAGATCCTATTGTAAGTAACTGTTATGCTTATCGTGAAGACACTAAGCATTTCTTTGTAAAGGATGCTGAGCATCCTTATGTACAAGAGAAACCATTTAGTTGGATTCGTGGTTATCAAGTTGGCGGAAAGTCTTTGCTATGGGCCAGACAAACCCAACGTTGGAGTAAGTATGATTTTGAAGCCCCTTTGCGCGATGGCTTTGCGGTTGATTGGCCCATTCGTTACAACGACCTTGCACCTTGGTACAGTCACGTTGAAAAATTTGCTGGCATCAGTGGCAATAAAGATGGATTAGACATATTACCAGATGGTGAATTTTTACCTGCTTGGGATATGAATTGTGTTGAGAAAATCATGCAAGAAAAAATCATGCAAGCTTACCCTGATCGTCATGTGATTCAAGGCAGATGTGCACATTTAACTGCACCAACTGCTGAGCACTTGGCACAGGGCAGGGGGCAATGCATGGCACGCAGCTTGTGTGAGCGTGGTTGTCCGTTCGGTGCCTATTTTAGTTCGAATAGTTCAACAATTCCGGCTGCACAAAAAACGGGCAATTTGCACATGGTAACACATGCAGTGGTTGAATCAATTTTGTATGATGAAACCACACAAAAAGCCACTGGTGTTTCTGTAGTGGATGCCAATACACATGAAGTAACGATTTACAAAGCCAATATCATTTTTGTGAATGCGGCTTGTTTAAATACCAATTTAATTTTGCTCAATTCTAAATCGGCAAAATTCCCCAATGGGTTGGGCAATCTCAATGGCATCATGGGTCAATACATTGCCTTTCACAATTATCGTGGCAATATTACTGCGCAATATGATGGCCCTGCTGATCAATATTATTTTGGCAGAAGACCTACGCAAGTCATGATGCCCAGCTTTAAAAATGTGCATCGCCAAGAGACTGATTTTTTACGAGGTTATATGGTACACTTTAGTGCATCAAGAGCGGGAAGGCCCAATGTAGATGGGGTAGGTGCTGCATTTAAAGAAGCGATTACCGAACCTGCGAACTGGCATATCTATATGATGATGCAGGGCGAAACCATTCCTAAAGCATCCAATCGTGTGTACTTGAGTGAGTATGAGCGTGATAATTGGGGGATTCCGCAATTGGTAGTATCGGTAGATTATGATGAAAATGATGAAAAATTACTCAAAGACTTTTTTGCTGAAGGTAAAGCCATGTTAGAGAAAGCTGGCTGCACCAAAATTAATACTTGGGACAGCAAACAAGAACCTGGCTTAGATATCCATGAAATGGGTGGGGTTAGAATGGGTAAGGATCCTGCTACGTCATTACTGAATGCACATAATCAATTACACCATTGTAAAAATGTATTTGTAACCGATGGCGCTTGTATGACTTCTACAGGTAATCAAAATCCATCTTTAACATTCATGGCTTTAACGGCCCGCGCAGCGGACTACGCAGCTACGCAGTTTAAAGAAGGGTTACTTTAATTGCCACAATTGGCCTTCATAATACCAAGGCTTTAGTTGGATATAATATTTATCTGGGTCTGCGATGAAATCGTATACCAAGTTAAAATGTTGTTGCATGTATTGGTAATACTTTGGCTTACTGTAGAACCAACAAGTATACGATGCAGGGGTGCCATAAAATACAGGAGGGACATGTTGTATAGCAATCCTATCTCGGTCTTCATCGTTGAATGCGATATAGTCAATATATAAATAGGGGACTCCACTCATCCTGATTTGATCCAATAGTTCATAGGTTTTCTCTATATATTGAATTACACCAGAGAAAATGATGATATTGGGTTGATGGTGTTGCAAACACTCTTCTAATGAATAATAAAATTTGAGTTGTTCGTGCTCAAATTCTTTTCTGCCAGCTTCAACATAATTGGGTTGTTCTACAATGCACCATTGTAAATGGTTTAATCCACTTAGATACTGTTTTTTGTGATTGTAGGTAGTACCCAACGATCCACCAAAATCTAGTACAGTCAGCTTATTGTTATTTTTAGATGCCACCATTAATAAGGTAGACAGCATTGAAAAATTCATTCTAGGGGTATCATATGCAATACCATCGCGCTCATATGCTACCTCTCCGCGAACAACTTTACGAGTCGTTTCCTTAATTTTTTCTAAAATAGCATCCGCATTGTATCCCTCTGCTATTTTATTGGCCGAAGCAAAGCTGTCGTAGTCGCCCTTCCAGCCATATTTGAAGCTATACCAATACAGCGTACGAAAAATCGGGGGAAAGAATTGTTTAAGTAGGTAATGCATAATATTGACTGAAAATACTATATCAGTTTAATGTGACGAAAAAAATGAACGTTTTTTTTAAACAGTTGCAATAAATTCCCAAAAAATCTCAAAAAGACAATGGTTAATACCCTGCAACAGAATCGTCTCCACGCCTATCTGCTGCGGCTTCTCTGACTTTATTGGGTAAAATCCTAACTCCATCAGTTCTACCAATACTGCTGCGATCTTTTAAAGTATACCCCATTTTTAGCAGTTGTTCTTTGGTTTTTGCATTGAAGTTGGTTTCAATCAAAACCTCGTCTGGCAGCCATTGGTGATGGAATTTTGGTAGGTCAATGGCGTCTCCAATAGACATATTAAAATCAATCATATTTACCAATGCTTGATATACCGATGTTGGAATGGTAGTACCACCTGGTGTACCTATAACGATATAAGGTTTCTTATTTTTTAATACCAAAGTTGGTGTCATGGAACTCAACATACGCTTACCTGGTACAATGGCATTGGCTTCTCCACCTACTGCACCAAACATATTCGGCACGCCTGGTTTAATACTGAAATCATCCATTTCATTGTTCAATAAAAAGCCTGCACCACCTACCACTACTTTAGAGCCATAACTGCCATTTAAAGTGGTTGTTACAGACACGATATTGCCTGCAGCATCTACCACACTCAAATGGGTGGTCTCTTCACTTTCTTTTATTTGGCCTGCGCCAATGTCTTTGCTATTGCCTGCTTTATCTGGTTGATAATCGGCCATGCGTTGCGCCAAGTATGTATCACTGATCATGGTTTTTACAGGCACTTTCCAATAATCTGGGTCACCCATATGTTCCGCCCTATCTGCAAATGCTCTGCGTTCTGCTTCAATCATTAATTGAACCGATTGTGGGGTTTGAAATCCCATTTTAGTCACAGGATATTTTTCAATCATTTTCATCATCTGTGCCAATAAAATACCACCACTGCTGGGCGGTGCAAAACTGATGACTTCATGACCTCTATAATTAAAGACAATGGGTTCTCTGAGTTTGGCAGTGTAACTTTTTAAATCAGTATGCGAAATAATGCCTCTGCCTCTTTCCATTTCTGCCACAATCAGGTCTGCAGTTTTACCCCCATAAAATCCAAGTGCCCCTTCTTTTTGAATCCGTTCTAATGTTAGCGCCAATTCTTTTTGCACCAAGGTATCACCCACACGCCAGCGTGTGGGTTTATAAAATGCAGTGGGTTGGGTGCTGAACCGAGCGATGGCATCTTTAATGCTGTTGATGCTGCCAGCTTCTTTTTCGGTTAAAACAAATCCTTTAGCTGCAATATCAATAGCCGGTTGAATAAGTTCAGCAAAAGGCAATTTGGCATATGCATGTGAAGCAAATAAACCCGCTACTGTGCCTGGGATGCCCGATGCTAAATGGCCATGTTGTGATAAATTCAATTGTGCATTGCCTTGTTTGTCTAAATACATATCTCTGGAACCCTTCTCTGGTGCGGCTTCGCGGTAATCTATGCCTATCAGTTCGCCATTCGTTTTACGAGCCAGCAAAAATCCACCCCCACCTATATTACCCGCATTAGGAAACACAACAGCTAAAACCAATTGTGTTGCAATGGCTGCATCAAATGCATTCCCACCTTTTTTCATGATGGCTGCGCCCACCATACTTGCCAATGGGTGTGCACTACTGACTGCTGCTTGTTTAAAATTTGCCCGCTTTACAACAGTGTATTGATAAGGGTTGATGGCTTTGTCTGGTCCAACAATGGATGGTACGCTTTGTCCAAATATTTGAAAGCCTAAACTAGTGAATGCCAGCACTAAAAAATATTTTCTCATACGGTAATTTACATTTTTTATCGGGTTTTCATTGCCTTTATTCCTACTTTCATGGTTCATTTAATATGCTTATGAACAAATTATTATTAGGCCTTTTATCCATCAGCATGGCTGTAACATGCATGGCACAATCTGTTCCCAGTCCTGAACAATTTTTGGGGTATAAAGTGGGCACGCGTTTTACCAGACACCATCGCATTGTAGACTATGTGAAGTCGGTAGCTGCGGCCCGACCTGATATGGTTAAAGTTGAAAAATATGGCGAAACCAATGAGGGCAGAGAATTAATGTTGGCCTTTGTAAGTTCACCTGAGAATATGCGTCAGCTTGAACAAATCCGACAAAATAATTTGCGTTTGGCAGGGATGTCTAAAGATAAAGCAGCGGCTCAATCAGACAATGCGCCAGCCATTGTGTGGTTAAGCTATAATGTACATGGTAATGAAGCATCTTCTTCTGAAGCATTTCTATTAACCATTCATGCTTTAACCGATCCCAATAATACCAACACTAAAGAGTGGTTAAAAAATACAGTAGTTGTGTTAGATCCTTGCATTAATCCTGATGGTCGTGATCGTTATATCAACTGGTACAATTCTGTTGTAGGGAAGCAATACAATGCAGATCCTTCATCCAGAGAACACGCTGAACCTTGGCCTGGTGGCAGAAGCAACCATTACAACTTCGATCTAAATAGAGATTGGGCCTGGCAAACTCAGGTGGAAACCCAACAGCGTATAAAAAAATACCACGAGTGGATGCCACAAGTGCACGTAGATTACCACGAACAAGGGTTTAATGAACCCTATTATTTTGCACCTGCTGCAGAACCCATGCACGAAGTGATTACGCCATGGCAGCGCGAATTTCAGGTGATGATTGGTAGAAATCACGCCAAGTATTTTGACCAAAATAATTGGTTGTTTTTTACCAAAGAACGGTTTGATTTATTGTACCCTTCTTATGGGGATACTTATCCAGTATACAATGGTGCAATTGGGATGACGTATGAGCAAGGAGGGATTAGAGCTGGTCTTGGAATTTTAAATGAAGACAACGATACATTAACCCTTGTTGACAGAGCTGCGCATCACTATACAACGGGTTTGTCTACCATTGAAATTGCGTCTAAAAATAAATCCAAATTATTGGCTGAGTTCAAACAGTTTTTTGATGACAGCAAAGCCGGTAAAATTGGGGAATACAAAACTTATGTATTCACCGCTAAAGACCAAAACAAAATGGGCGCACTTAAAAAATTATTGAGCCAGAACGGCATTGAATTTGGTGAACTCAGCAATAAAACTTTTAGAGGCTTCAATTACTTTACTGGTAAAGACGAAGCGTTTGTTGATGAAGGCAATCATATTGCGGTTAGTGCTTTTCAACCAAGAGCGGTTATGGCCAAAGTACTTTTGGAACCAAGAACGGTGGTGACCGATTCAAATACTTATGACATTACTGCTTGGGCTGCATCTTATGCTTATGGTATCAAAGGGTATGCAGTTAAAGAAAAATTAGCAGTGGGTGATGCGTCTGCCACAACAACTGTGTCTGCTGTTAATAGCAGCTATGGCGCATTAATTCCTTATACTTCTTTCAATAGTGCCAAAGTATTGGCTCATTTATTGAAGCATGGCATTAAAGTGCGTTTTGTAGAAAAACCTTTCACGTACAAAAATAAAAATTACGATCGCGGTACTTTGTTGGTATTAAAAACAAGTAATACCAATCAGTGGTTATCGGTATTGAATGCTGCTTGTCAACAATTTAATGTGCAAGCAGATGCGGTTGAAACAGGTTTTATGGATAAGGGTCAAGATTTTGGATCACCCGATATTAAAAATATTGCAGCTACACCTAAAGTAGCGATGTTAACGGGGGAACAAAGTTCTTCTTTGGCTGCTGGTGAAGTATGGCATTACTTCGATAAAATTTTAGAGTATCCCATTACATTGTTGAATGCAGTTGATTTGGCGCGATACAACTTAAAGAACTATGATGTTTTAGTGATTCCTGATGGCAATTACAGAGGATTGGGCGATAAAGCTACCGCTGACAAGCTTAAAGACTTTGTGCGTGGTGGTGGTAAAATTATTGCATTAGAAAATGCGATGGCCGCCATGAGTCGCTCTGATTGGGGGATCAAATTAAAAGAACCTAAATCTGATAAGGCCGAAGACAGTGCCATTAAATACGCCGATCGTGAAAAAGCCTATATCACCAATTCAATTCCAGGGGCTATTTACAAAGTAGATTTAGACAATACACATCCGTTGGCTTTTGGCTATCCTGATTTCTATTATACACTGAAGCAGGATGGCAATGTTTATGAAATGATGAAAGACGGTTGGAATGTAGGAACATTAAAGAAAGATGGCTATATCACTGGTTTTGCAGGTGCTAAATTAAAGCCCAATTTAACCAATGGGATGCTATTTGGTGTGCAAGATTTTGGCGCAGGTACCGTGGTATATATTGCTGAAGATCCATTGTTTAGAAACTTCTGGGAGAATGGGCATTTGTTGATTGCGAATGCGGTATTCTTAGCTGGAAAATAATCAATACAAATTTAAAAAAGGGTTAAGCCGAAATGGCTTAACCCTTTTTTTTTGTCCAATTTGAAGGGTCTTACAATTTGATGTTCAATGCCAACATGAAATGTCTGCCCGCCATTGGGTAGAAAAAGTTTTCTGTAATAATGGATCCCCCCGATACATAACTAAATGTGTATCCATTGGGCTCATACTTTTTATCGTACAAATTGTTCAACTGGAAAATAATTTGGGCTTCCTTAAGTGTTTTGTTTTTGATGGTATATATGGCTCTAATATCTTTTGTATAAAACCCATTCAATCGTCTTTGTTGATTTTGTGTATTGTCTAAAAATTGTTGACTGACCCATTTGTTGATGATGCTCAATTCTAAGTTTTGCATAGGAATCAGATTCACCGTTAAGCCCGATACCACAGCGGGTGAAAAGGCAATATCTGTGTTACGATGTTGTATACTGATTTGTCCGCCATTGTCGTAGTCATCTATAAACTCAGTAAACATGGCTATTTTATTGCGACTCAAACTGAGATTACCACCAAAATTCAACCAGCGATTCACCACGGCCGATCCTTGCAATTCTAAACCAGCCCGATAACTATTGGGTATATTGGTTCTGGTATAAGCGCCCACATCATTGATGGCGCCTGTTAATACCAACTGATTGCGATACTTCATATAATAAGCAGTGATGCCCACTGAATAAGTAGAGGTCTTTTTTTCAATGCCCAATTCCCAGTCGTGTAGGGTTTCATAGGTGGGTTGGTTTTGTAGGCTGGCCTGAAAGTCGTCTCTGTTGGGCTCCTTGCGCGCAACTGCATAACTAAGGTAAGCACTCAATTGATTGCGTTGATACGCAATACCCAGTTTAGGGTTAAAGAAACTGAATGAGCGGCTGATATTTAATGTTGGATTATCGCTAAAGCCATTCATGGTATGCTTTACACGTCTTAACTGTAGATCGGTAAACAAAGACCAATTGGTATGTATATTAAATTGGTATTTCACATAGGCATTGGCATCGGTTTTTTCAGCTGGCAAATCATAGTATTTATATCCTGCTGGAACAGTGCCTATTTCAATAAAGGGTATGGTTCCAAAATGACTGCCTACATATCTAGACCAACCTCCACCGATGGTCAGCTCCTGTTTGTTTTTTTTGTACTGCAACGATAAAATTTGCCCATAGAAATCATTGTCTAACCAACGCTGTCTAACCAAATTGGTTCTGGTAATGGTATTGCCACCTACTACTACATTGGGCAATCCATATCTAGAAAACCGTTGATCGGCTTTGTATTCTTCATAATAGCCTCTCCCTTTGGTTAAATAAAATGCAGTGTTAAACGACCAATGATCGTTGATGGCCGTATTGTAAAATAATTGATAATGGGTTTGGGTATAATTGTCTGTTTGATTTTCATATGGGCTGCCTGCTTTCTCTGTACCTGCAGGATTATTGGTACGATTGGTTTTTAGCAATCCTTCTGCCACACCATACCAAGCCTGATACGTGGTTTCTTTTCCGGAAAACACATTCAAGCGAAGGGATGATTTTTTATTAAGATAAGCCGCACTTATATAATAGGAACGCAAATCACTCGATGCGCGATCAATGAATCCATCTGAGGTGATTTTACTTACCCGAGCATCCAATGTAAAATGATTGCCAATTAAGCCTGTACCAGCTTTGATGGTATGCTTGCGTGTATTAAATGACCCGATGCTGTTGTTGAATTCTGCGTAAGCTTTGCTATTGAATTCATTGGTAGACATATTGATGGTTGCCCCGAATGAGCTGGCTCCATTAGAAGATGTTCCGGCCCCTCTTTGTATTTGAATGCTGTTGACCGATGAGGTAAAGTCGGGCAGGTTCACAAAAAATGTTCCCATGCTCTCGGCATCATTATAAGGGATGCCATTCAGTGTAACGTTAATGCGAGTGGCATCGGTTCCGCGGATTCGGATGCCTGTGTATCCTACGCCATTACCTGCATCAGCATTCACTACAACTGCTGGAGTTTGGTTTAGCAAAAACGGAATATCTGTACCCAAATTCAACTTACTGATGGCTGTTTTGGTTAAATTGGTTTTGGTAAATGGTGCGCGATCCGTTGCTCTGATGGCTTTTACTTCCAATGGTTCCAAAAACAATGGGATGGCTTTTAATTCAAACAAATAGAGGGTATCTGTTCCATTGGGTATGGGATAACTGGCTGCTTCATACCCTAAACTACTGATGTTGATGTTCCCTGCTTTTTGAGCTTGAATACTAAACAATCCCTGTTCATTGGCAGTGACTTGTTGGTTTGCGGCGGTGATAATCGCCCCGGCAATGGCTTGTTTGCTTAATTTTTCTACGACTTTGCCTTTTACAATTTTGGAACTGCTTTGTGCAGCAATCATGAGGCTCATAAACATGATTGCGGTTGTTCCCATAATTTTTTTCATTTTTTAAATGCTTTAAAAATTAAATAATGGGAACAGGGAAATGCAATAGGAGAGGTATGCCAAAAACGTTCACCTTCCCTTCGCAGGAATTACCCTGTTCAGGTTCAACGGGTATTTCTCAGCCGAATAATGGTATTCAGCACCCCGAGGACAGCGCAAAATTAGTTTATTCTTTTTGAAAGACCTTGTAACTTTCAGGTTGTTCAACCGTTTTTATGTAAAATGTGGTTATGAAAAAACAATTTTTACTCCTTATCAGTACGTTGTGCTTCATGGTTGGCTTTGCCCAAGAAGAAAAGAAATTGGTCTTTGATGCCAATGCGCAAGAAAGAAAAGTCGGGGCTTTCTCAGGCATAGAAGTGTCTGGTGCCATCAATTTATATATTTCGCAAGGAAAGGAATCTGCTGTAGCGGTTAGTACCACTGAAGCAGAATTGCTTGAGCGGATTAAAACGGTTGTTCGCAATAATACCCTCTACATTTCCTTAGACACCAAGGGAATGAACTGGAAGAAATGGGGCAATAATCAAATTAAAGCCTATGTTACCTTTGATGAATTGACCAAATTAGAAGCTTCTGGTGCATGCAATATTAAAACGGCCAATACCATCAAGCTGAATAAATTAGACATTGAATTGTCTGGTGCCAGTGATTTTACTGGGGATGTAGAAATGGGTACCCTTCGCATTGATTTAAGTGGTGCGTCTCAAGTGAATTTAAAAGGTAAGGCAGAAAAAGCTGTTTACATTGCCAGTGGCGCCAGCGTAATCAGAGCGTTTGATCTCTCCGCTGATAACTGTAAAATTGATGCCAGTGGTGCTTCATCTGTAAGAGTGCATGCCAATAAAGAAATCAGTGCTGAAGCCAGCGGTGCCAGCAGTATTCAATACAAAGGTGATGCCGCCATCAGAGATTTTAACAGCAGTGGCGCCTCTTCTGTGAAGCGCAAAACTGAGTAAACTTTAAATAATATTTGGAAGCTAAGCTTCTACAACCTACTTTTGCACCCCATTACATCGCGAGATAGAGCAGCGGTAGCTCGTCGGGCTCATAACCCGAAGGTCGGAGGTTCGATCCCTCCTCTCGCAACAGCTAAAAGGCCCTTATGGGGCCTTTTTTTATGAGACAAACTGTTTGCTTTTGTAAACAGCGGTTCAATTTATCCCTTAGTGATGGTCAGGCAATTGCCTAAATAATGTTTAAATTCAGTTAGTGAAAGCAGGTTTTGTAAATATTTTTGGTAAGCCCAACGCAGGGAAAAGCACGCTGCTCAATGCATTGATTGGGGAGAAGATGGCGATTGTGTCGCCTAAAGTGCAAACCACGCGCCATCGCATCAAAGCTTTTTTAAATAAACCCGGGGAGTACCAAATTATTTTTTCTGATACGCCCGGTATTATTGACCCCAAATACAAATTGCATCAAAAAATGATGGATTCTGTAAAAGGGGCGCTTGAAGACGCAGATTTGGCTTTATTAATGGTGGATGCCAACGATGATTTTGAAGATTGTGATGCCATTTTTTCTGCATTAAAATTGAAAGTGCCGGCCTTATTGATTTTGAATAAAATTGACATTGCTGGCAATGGCAAAATTGCTGAAGCTGAAGCTTTTTTTGCAGACAAACCTTACTGCAAGCAGCTTGTAAAAATTGGGGCTTTGCAAAAACTGCATTTGAATAAACTCTTAACTGTCATTGTTGGCTTATTGCCTGAGGGCTTGCCTTTTTACAACGAAGACGATTTAAGCGATTTGCCTACACGTTTCTTTGTGTCTGAAATGATCCGAGAAAAAATTTATGAATTGTTTGCTGATGAAATTCCTTACCACACTGCGGTGATGGTGAATGAATACAAAGACAAAGGCAATATTGTAAAAATTCAAGCAGATATTATTGTACATCGCGAAACCCAAAAAGCCATCATCATTGGCGAGAAGGGGTCAATGATCAGACAAATAGGCATTCGAGCCCGAGTAGATATAGAAGCTTTTGTGCAAAAGAAAATATTTTTGGAGCTGTTCGTAAAAGTTCGTCCGAAATGGCGCGACAACGATCTTCAATTAAAAGAATATGGTTATCAATAACTGATAACTGATTACCTCAATAAGAATCAAATAAAATGAGTTACACTGTAGCAATTGTTGGAAGACCTAACGTAGGAAAGAGCACTTTTTTTAATCGTTTATTAGAACAGCGCAAAGCCATCGTAGACGATATCAGTGGCGTTACCCGGGATCGTCAATATGGTGTAGCAGACTGGAATGGCAAGACCTTTAACCTGATTGATACTGGTGGGTTTGTGCCGCAAAGTGAAGACATTTTTGAAGTTGAAATTCGCAAACAAGTAAAGATTGCCATTGATGAAGCCAATGCCATCATTTTTATGGTAGATGTGGCTACCGGCATCACAGACCTAGATGAAGCCATGGCTGATTTATTGCGCAGAAGCAGTAAGCCTGTATTTGTAGTGGTCAATAAAGTTGACAATGGCACCAGAGAATTGGAAGCCACTGAATTTTACAGTTTAGGTTTTGAACATACTTTTTTTATCAGCAGTATTTCTGGTTCTGGTACTGGTGATTTATTAGACGGTGTTGTTGCCAATATCAGTGAAGAAGATGGTCAAGAAAGTACTATTGACAGTGAGCTGCCTAAGTTTGCCATCATTGGACAACCCAATGTGGGCAAGTCTTCTTTATTGAACGCTTTAGTAGGGGAGGAAAGAACGATTGTCAGCAATATTGCTGGTACAACCAGAGATACCATCCATACCCACTATAAATTGTTTCAAAAAGAATTCATGCTAATTGACACAGCTGGGATTCGGAAAAAGAGTAAAGAGAAAGACGATTTAGAATTTTACTCCATCATTCGAGCCATCAAAGCCATGGATGAAGCCGATGTTTGTTTATTGGTGATAGATGCCCACAAAGGCATCACCGCACAAGACATTACCATCTTTAGTTTGGCTGCCAGAAAGGGCAAGGGTATTGTGATGTTGGTGAATAAGTGGGACTTGATTGAAAAGGAAACCAATACTGCCAGAGACTACGAAAAAGTACTCAAGCAAAAAATGGCGCCATTCAATGATGTACCTATTTTGTTCATCTCTGTTACTGAGAAAACCAGAATATTTAAAGCGATTGAAACTGGTCTTGCAGTATTCGAAAACCGTCGCAGAAAAGTAGCCACTTCTACTTTAAATGAAGTCATGTTGAAAGCGGTTGAAAATTACCACGCACCCGTGGTGAGAGGGCATTCCATCAAAATTAAATTTGTGACCCAATTGCCTACGCCAGTGCCGTCTTTTGCATTCTTCACCAATTTCCCGGATGACATCAAAATGCCTTATAAAAACTATTTAGAGAACCAATTAAGGTCTAATTTCGACTTTAAAGGGGTGCCGATTCGGATATTTTTCAGAAAAAAGTAGAAATTTTGTGAAAATTTTGGCTTAAATGTCATAATACACTATTTTTGCAACCAAATAAAAAAACCCAAAAACAAGTACAATGAAAAAAGTATTCGCAATTCTAGCTGTAGCAGGTTTAATGACTGCTTGTAACAACGCTGAAACAACTGAAGCAACAACTGATTCTCCTGCTGTAACTGTAGACACTACTGCTGCAACTGTAGACACCACTGCTGCTGCTGTTGATACAACTGCTGCTCCTGCTGCAGATACAACCAAGAAATAGTTAATACAAGTACTCGTTACTAATATTACTTCTTGCAAGAAGGTCCTCCTGATATCAATCAGGAGGATTTTTTTTGTGCCAGTTTGTACCAAAACTTGGGCAGTTTGGTCAATGGCACTAATATTGTTTTATTAGTAGATTCATAAGACCATATTATTCTTATTGATTTTTGTGACATTTTGACCCAAGTAGTATATGGATAAGCGAAAACTCATGTTTAAATCTGAAGACGAAACCGATTTCATGCCAATTCTACCCATCGGAGAACAAGATGGTGAATTGGACAATAACCTGGTAATTCCTGATGAATTGCCCATTCTCCCCCTTAGAAATACCGTTTTATTTCCTGGTGTAGTATTGCCTATTACCGTTGGCCGAGACAAAAGCATCAAAGCCGTAAGTGATGTGTATAAAGCCGACAAGCTCATTGGGGTTATTGCCCAAAAAGACGTGAATATTGAAGAGCCAGAACCCAAGGATTTGTGCAAAATTGGCACAGTTGCTAAAATTGTGAAGCTGATCAAAATGCCAGATGGTGGAACCACCATCATCATTCAGGGGAAGCGTCGATTTGAATGGGTTGAGATGCTCAGTGATGATCCTTACTTTAAAGCCAGTATCCGCTTGTTTACGGAAGAAGATGCGCCCGATACGGAAGACTTCAAAGCTTATGTTAGCACCATTAAAGATTTGGCGGCTCAGATCATTCAGTTATCGCCTAACTTACCCACTGAAGCATCCATTATTCTTAAAAATATCGAGAACCCTGCTTTCTTGATCAATTTTGTTAGCAGCAATTTAAACAGTGATTTATTAGAGAAACAACAGCTTCTAGAAATCAATGACGTGAACGAGCGTGCCCATAAACTGGTGCATATTCTTCAACGTGAATTACAGTTTGCAGAGTTGAAAGACAAAGTGACTAATAAAACAAGAACGGAATTAGATAAGCAGCAAAGAGATTATTTTTTACAGCAACAACTTAAAAGTATCAAAGAAGAATTGGGTGGTGATACCAATGAAAGAGAGATTGCTGAAATGAAGAAAAAGGCCGAGACCAAAAAATGGCCTGAAGCGGCTATGAATGCCTTTAAAACAGGCATTCAAAAACTAGAAAGAATGCATGCGTCTACGCCTGATTATTCTGTGGTGTACAACCACCTTGATTTAATGTTAGACCTGCCTTGGGATGAATACTCCAATGACAATTATGATTTAAAAAATGCCAAAAAGGTTTTAGACATAGACCATTATGGCATGACTAAAATCAAAAGTAGAATATTAGAATACTTAGCAGTCTTGAAATTAAAGGGCGATATGAAAAGCCCCATCCTATGCTTTTTAGGTCCTCCAGGCATCGGTAAAACCTCATTGGGTAAATCCATTGCCCATGCCATTGGTCGCAAATATGTTCGGTTAAGTTTGGGTGGCTTGCACGACGAAAGTGAAATCCGCGGACACCGCAAAACCTATATTGGTGCGATGCCTGGTCGTATTTTGCAAAATATTCGCAAATGCAAAACGTCTAATCCCGTCATGATTTTAGATGAGATTGATAAGATTGGGGCCGACCATCGGGGTGATCCTTCTTCTGCATTATTAGAAGTATTAGATCCTGAACAAAACCATACTTTTTACGACAACTACTTAGAGTTAGAATACGATCTCAGCAAAGTGTTGTTTATTGCTACGGCTAATAATTTACAAAATATTCAACCTGCATTAAGAGACCGTCTTGAAATTATTGACTTAAGCGGTTATGCCATTGAAGAAAAAGTAGAGATTGCCAAACGTCATTTGGTGCCAAAGCAAAAAGACGCACACGGGTTGTCTAAAGTGAATTTCAAAATTGCGGATAAGGTGTTGGAAAAAGTGATTGAGCAATATACCCGTGAAAGTGGGGTGCGTGAACTCGATAGACAATTAGCATCCATTATGCGTTTTCAAGCCAAAGAAATGGCGCTGAAAAATAAAGTGAAATTGCAGTTGACCACTACCGATATAGAAAAGATATTAGGACAACAACGCTACAGCAATGAAATTTATAAAACAGCCAATATGGCTGGGGTAGTGGTTGGCCTTGCTTGGACTTACGTAGGTGGTGATATCTTGTTCATTGAAACCATTTTAAGTGATGGCAAAGGCGAACTTAAACTTACCGGTAATTTGGGCAATGTCATGAAAGAAAGTGCTACTACTGCACTAAGTTATATTCAAGCCAATTATAAAAAATTGGGCATTGATCCTGAATTATTTAAAAGCAAGAACATTCATATTCACGTGCCTGAAGGTGCTGTGCCTAAAGACGGTCCTAGTGCAGGTATTACCATGCTCACGTCTATTACATCTGCATTTACTGGAAGAAAAGTCAAGCCTTTCTTAGCCATGACTGGTGAAATTACCCTTCGTGGTCAAGTGTTGCCTGTGGGCGGCATCAAAGAAAAAGTATTGGCTGCCAAGCGTGCTGGTTTAAAGGAAATAGTACTCTGTCATTTGAATCAAAAAG
>JAIXYL010000138.1 GCA_027490265.1 Sediminibacterium sp. | reverse complement strand
GTATCTGGCCAACTAACTAATCGTAGAATAAATCTTTTAAAGCCGGGCTAGGAATAGCGCAGCTTTCTTTTTTACCAAACCAGTGGTATCTGTTCTTGGCAATCAAATCATATACACTGTTTCTAATGAACGCAGGGATGATGATGAATATGTACAGCATTGGCCACAATCCATTCAATGCCTTGGCTACTTTCAATGCGCCTGTAGATTTGGTATAAATTTGATTGTCTTTTAATAAGATGAATGAATTCAATGCATCTGGTGGTAAATGAAACTGCTTTAATATTTGTTGGCCATAATCCCCCTGTAAAGAAGCAAAGCGAAACTGTCTTTTTGGATCGTGTTTAATAATCCACAAAACGGTGCTATTGCATAAATTACAAACCCCATCGAAAAGTACAATGGGGTTGTTAGTTTGATTATGTTGCATTTGGTGTGTTCTATAGATTAACCCATATTGTGGAAGACTTTATTCACGTCTTCGTCTTGTTCTAGTCGCTCAATCAGCTTAGATACATCTTCCGCCTGCTCGTCTGTAACTGGTACTGTATTCGTTGGAATCCATTCCAATTCAGCACTAATTGGGGTAATATTTTTATCTTCTAATACTTTTTGCAATTTGCCAAAATCAGTGAATGCACAACGCAACACGATAATAGGATTACCATTGTCGTCATCACTTTCGCCTAATTCTTCTAAGCCATGATCAATCAATTCTAATTCCATTTCTTCTAAATCTTGCCCTTCAGCTTTCAATTTGAATACGCCCATCTTTTTAAACTGAAAACTAACACTGCCATTAGTGCCCATCGCGCCATTGCCTTTGTTGAAATGACTCTTGACGTTTGCTACTGTTCTAACATGGTTATCAGTGGCTGTTTCAACCAATAACGCCACACCATGTGGCGCATAACCTTCATATAAGATTTCCTCATAGTTGCTGGTATCCTTGCCCATGGCACGTTTAATGGCAGCTTCTACTCGATCTTTGGGCATGCCCACACTTTTCGCATTCTGAAAACACCTTCTGAGTGCCGGATTGGTGGCACTGTCTGGTCCACCTGCTTTTACAGCTATGACAATTTCTTTTCCAATTCGAGTGAAATTCTTAGCCATTTTGTCCCAACGGGCAAACATGCTGGCTTTACGTACTTCAAAAATCCTTCCCATATGATTTGTTTTCGGATGGCAAAATTAGTGAAAAAAAAGCCCCGATTTGCATCGGGGCTTTGAGGATTATTTGAAACGATTATACGTTCAATTTGCTTCGTTTTTTGCTGTATACAAAGTATACAATTAAACCTAGCGCCATCCAACCAAATGCCACTTTTAAAGTAGTAGCGTCTAATACAAATATCATTGAAGTACAAACGATCACACCCAATGATGATACAATTGGTACCAATGGGGTTTTAAATGGACGTTCTAATTCTGGCGACTTCACTCTTAATACCCAAACACCCACACTTACCAAAACAAAGGCAAATAGGGTTCCAAATGACGTTAAATCACCTGCTACGTGGCCTGGTACAAAGGCGGCGAACAATCCAACAAACACAAATAAAATAATATTGGCTTTGTAAGGTGTGCGGAATTTAGGATGCAATTCACCAAATGCTTTCGGAATTAAACCATCATTACTCATTGAGTAGAAAATACGGCTTTGTCCCATCAACATGACCAATATCACCGAAGAGAAACCAGCTAAAATAGCAATGGTAACCGCTTGTGCTAACCAACCATATCCAGTCATATATGTTGAAATGGCATAAGCAACAGATGCTTCACGGCCTTTTTCAGGATCTACAAATTCCTTCCAATTGGCTACGCCTGTTAAAACGTGTCCGAATAAAATATACAAAATGGTACACACCACCAATGAGCCTAATATACCAATGGGCATATCTCTTTTTGGGTTCTTAGCTTCCTGAGCTGCTGTTGAAACGGCATCAAATCCAATGAAAGCAAAGAATACAACTGCTGCACCACCTAAAACGCCACCCCAACCATGTTTGTTGAACGGAGAGTAATCGGCAATCACTTTTCCAGCACTGTCTACAACGGCTGCAGTACCTTCTGGAATCATATATGGGGTATGGTTTTCAGGCTTAATAAACTGCCAACCAATCGCTATAAATAGCAACACAATCCCTACTTTAATAAATACAATGATGGCATTTACAATCGCAGATTCTTGCGTCCCCTTAATCAATAAAAGGGTAATTAAAAAGAGTACCAATAAAGCTGGTGCGTTAATCATCCCTTGATGTAAAACCCCTGCTGAATCTGTAAAGCTTTCAAAGGGGGAGTGGCACCACTCATAAGGGATGGTTCCTCCAAATAATTTATTGAGGTATTCACTCCATGCAATGGATACCGTTGCTGCGCCCAATGCATATTCCATAATTAATGCCCAACCAATGATCCACGCAACTAATTCGCCTAATGTAACATAGGAATAAGCATAAGCACTACCTGCAATTGGAATCATGGCCGCAAACTCTGCATAACATAAACCTGCAAATGCACATCCAATGGCTGCAATGATAAACGAAATGGTAACAGCTGGTCCTGCAGATTGACCCGCAGCAGCAGCAGTTCTAACAAACAAACCGGCTCCAATAATGGCTCCGATACCTAATGCAATAAGATTTCCAGCACCAAGTGTTCTTTGCAAACCGTTGGTAGAATCCTCTGCATTGGCCAGCATCGCTGAAAGCGATTTCTTTCTGAATAAACTCATAGTTTTATTAATTGGGTTCTGGTTTTTAATTATCTGGCAAAATAGGCATTATATTCAATTTACGGCTATATTGCCAACTCAAAATTTGCCGGATGAAGAATAAACTCACGATTTATATCCTGATTGCCATGGTCTTGGGCATCATTACCGGATATATTGTACACGAAAACGCAGCTCCGGAAACCATTAGCGGGTTTTCAAAGAACATTAAATTGCTGGGAACCATATTCATTCGATTGGTGAAAACCATTATTGCCCCCTTGGTTTTTTCTACGTTGGTGGTAGGTATTGCTAAATTAGGCGACCTGAAAACCGTTGGTAGGGTAGGTGGTAAAGCCATGTTATGGTTTGTGTCTGCCTCTCTGGTGAGTTTATTGGTGGGGATGATTTTGGTCAATTATTTTCAACCTGGATCTTATATTGATTTATCTCAAGCAGACAATGCTGGTTTAAAAGACTTGATGGGTAAAACATCTGAGTTTTCATTACAAAAATTTATTGAACATGTGGTGCCATCTAGCGTATTTGAAGCCATGGCCACCAATGAGATTTTACAGATTGTGGTGTTCTCCATTTTCTTTGGTGTAGCTGCTGCCAATTTAGGACCATATTCAAAACCAGTGATTAATGCCTTAGACATAGTTGCGCATATCATTTTAAAAATAGTAGGCTATGTAATGAATTTTGCACCTTTTGGGGTATTCGGTACATTGGCTGCTGTAGTGGCAGATAAAGGATTGAGTATTTTCAGTTTTTACTTTATTTACTTTGGCTATTTTGTTTTGGGCATTGCTGTGCTTTGGGTGCTCTTATGTTCTGTAGGATTTTTAATTCTTGGCAAAAGAATGAAAGGCTTATTAAGAATCATTGCCAATCCATTGTTGGTAGCATTTAGTACCACCAGTAGTGAAGCTGTATTTCCTAAGCTTACTGAAGAATTAGAGCGCTTTGGTTGTAAAAAAAGTATTGTATCATTTATTTTGCCGTTGGGGTATTCGTTCAATTTAGATGGCAGTATGATGTACATGACTTTTGCCAGTTTGGCAATTGCACAAGCATACGGTATACAAATGCCAATTGGGGAACAAATCACCATGTTATTGGTGTTAATGCTAACGAGTAAAGGCATTGCAGGTGTGCCAAGGGCATCATTGATTATTGTATTGGCTACTTGTGCTATGTTTAAAATTCCACCAGAAGGTGTAGCATTGATTTTGCCAATTGATCATTTTTGCGATATGTTTAGAACAGGGACCAATGTATTGGGGAATGCTTTGGCAACCAGCGTTGTGAGCAAGTGGGAAGGAGAATTACATGAAGAGGGTGCAGTTGAACTGCAATCGTAAACAGATTTAATGTTGAGTTATGTTAATGCAAATTTTATTAGAGTTTCACTGGACTAATTTATTACAACCACAGTTTTACATTGAACACGGGGGGCTATGGTTGATTTTATTCGTTGTATTTGCTGAAACAGGCTTATTTGCGGGCTTTTTCTTGCCGGGCGATAGTTTGTTATTTGTGGCGGGCATTTACAGTACCAATTTGGCCAATGAATTCATTCCAACAGGTAATGAAGTCTTTGATTTGTTGTTGATTATGTTGCTGATTTCTGCGGCAGGCATTATTGGAAATTCTACCGGTTATTGGTTTGGAAAAAAAGTTGGGCCTGCTATGTACCAATGGAAAGAAAATATGTTTTTTAAACAACGGTATCTGCAACAAGCCCATGAATTTTATGAAAAGCATGGTGGAGGTGCCATCATTGTTGCCAGATTTATTCCAATCGTTAGAACCTTTGCGCCTATCGTTGCAGGTATTGTACAAATGGATCGAAAGAAGTTCACATTCTTTAATGTAATTGGATGTGTGGCTTGGGTAGGCAGTATGTTGTTTGCAGGACATTTTTTGCAAAAATGGATTTTAGCACAGTTTCAATTTGATTTGAAAGACCATTTAGAAGTGATTGTATTAGGCATTGTTGCAGTGACTACTGCGCCAGTGATCATGAAATTGGTATTTAATAAATCTAAATAAACCAATGACTGCAAAAAAATACGGCATATTCTCTGTACCTGTAGTGGTAGCCGCATTGGGCTATTTTGTTGACATTTACGATTTATTATTGTTCACTATTGTACGAGAACCAAGTTTAGCTGGGATCGGTATAACACTTACCGATACACCACAAGTGATTGCTGCCAGTACAAAAATCATCAATTGGCAAATGGTAGGTTTGTTAATTGGGGGCGTTTTATGGGGAACCATTGGCGATAAGAAAGGCAGATTAAGTGTGTTGTTTGGCTCAATTGCTTTGTATTCTGTTGCCAATTTTGCAACGGGATTTGTTCAAACAGTTGACCAATATGCTTGGGCCAGATTTATTGCCGGTATTGGCTTAGCTGGTGAATTAGGTGCTGGCATTACTTTAGTGAGTGAATTATTGCCCAAAGAAAAAAGAGGCATCGGTACATCCTTGGTTGCTGGGATTGGTTTGTTTGGAGCAGTATTTGCATATTTTGTTTACAAAGTCACCAATGATTGGCGGCTTTGTTATATGATTGGCGGCGGTCTGGGTATTGGTTTATTGTTGTTAAGAATTTCAGTCACTGAGAGTGGCATGTTCCATAGTTTGAAAGCGCAGGTTGGCATTCAAAAAGGTAATTTCTTCATGTTCTTTAATAACCGCAAACGTTTTACCAAATACGTATTGGCCATACTCATTGGATTGCCCACCTGGTATGTGATTGGTGTTTTGGTTAATTTGAGCAATCGGTTTGCAGGGGCATTATACGGTGAGAATAAAATTGAAAGCGGCAGAGCCATTATGTTTGCCTATGTTGGCATTGCAATCGGTGATATCTTAATTGGTCTGGTTAGTCAATATTTTAAAAGCAGAAAAAAAGCGTTGCTTACTTTCTATTTGCTTTGTTTGATTTGTTTGATATTCTTTTACAGCAGTTTCAATAACAATGATACATCCATGTATTTTATCTGCGGGATGCTTGGATTCAGCACTGGTTTCTGGGCGATTTTTATTACCATGGGCGCAGAACAATTTGGTACCAATTTAAGGGCAACAGCTGCCACAACCATTCCGAATATGGTCAGAGGAGCTTTGCCATTAATTAATTTAATGTTCTTGAATCTGTTTCAGCTTAGCTGGGGTTGGAGTATAATTCAAAGTGGTATTATTACTGGCCTCATTGTTATGGCCATCACATTTGTGGCTTTTTATTTTACCGAGGAAACCTTTCACAAGGATCTTGATTTTATAGAAAAGCATTCCTAAACCTCCAGAAAGGAATATGGAAACCACTACCCAAAAAATACTCGTCATTCGCTTCTCTTCAATTGGAGACATCGTATTAGCATCGCCTGTGTTTCGGTGTTTAAAACAGCAATTACCTCATGCTGAAATTCATTTTTTGACCAAGCTTTCCATGAAAGCTGTTACTGAAGCCAATCCATATATTGATCAGTTTCATTATTTCAACAATAATCTGTCTGAATTAGTTCCTCAATTAATGTGGCATAAGTTTGATGTGATCATTGATTTGCATAAAAATTTTAGGTCTTGGATGATTCAATTTCAACTGAAAGTTCCAGTTGTGTATGCCTATAAAAAATTAAGTTGGCAGAAATGGTTATTGACGCGTTGGGGCATCAATCGAATGCCTAGTACACATATTACCCAACGCAGTCTCAATACCTTGTTGCCATTGGGTGTGGTGGATGATGGGCAAGGCTTGGATTATTTTATTCCTGAAGGAAAAGGCATACAAACCCAAGATATTCCTGCTTCGCATCAGTTTGGTTATATCGCCATTGTAATTGGCGCATCATATGCCACCAAAAAACTACCCATTCAGCAATTGCAACAATTGTGCGCAGCCATCTCTTTTCCAATTATATTGGTTGGCGGTAAAGAAGATGCACAAGAAGGCATGGCGATTGCAAGTATTGATCCTATTCGCATTTATAATGCTTGTGGTAAGTTTACCTTGCACGAATCAGCCGATTTGGTCAAACAGGCAAGGCTGGTGATTTCCCATGATACCGGTCTTCAATATATTGCTTGTGCCTTCAATAAAAAGGTATTAGCCATCTGGGGTGGTACTTCCCCCAAGTTGGCTGTTGAGCCATATTATGGAGAAGCACAGTTGTTGATGCATGCCAACAATGAAGCATACCATAATTTTATTGTACCCCATTTATCTTGTCAGCCTTGCAGTAATTATGGCAAAAAAAAATGCCCCAAAGGGCATTTTAATTGTATGAAACAACAGGATACCAAACAGATTGCTGCAATGGCAATGCGTTGGTTCAAGTGATTATAAGGTTTTCAAAACATCGTTCATGCTTCTAACGGCATCGGCACTCTTATTAAATGCTGCTTGTTCATCTACATTTAATTGTAGATCGATGATTTTTTCCCAACCATTTTTACCAATGGTTACTGGAACACCCAAGCAAATATCGCTTTGACCATATTCGCCTTCTAAGCTTACACAACAAGTGAATAATTTCTTTTCATCACGAACAATGCTTTCAACTAAAGCAGCACCCGCGGCACCTGGTGCATACCATGCTGAAGTACCAATCAATTTGGTTAAAGTTGCACCGCCTACCATGGTATCGTTAACAATTTGCTGTTGTTGATCTGGCGTTAAGAAATCAGTGACTGGCGCGCTATTCCAAGTAGCGTAACGAATTAAAGGAATCATGGTTGTGTCACCATGTCCACCAACAACTAATGCGTTTAAGTCTGCAGGACTGCAACCTAAGTGTTGGCTTAATTGGAATTTAAATCGACTGCTGTCTAATGTACCACCCATACCAATGATTCTATGTTTTGGTAAACCTGTAGCAGTTAAAGCCAAATAAGTCATGGTGTCCATTGGATTGCTGATCACAATGATGATGGCGTTGGGTGAATATTTCAAAATATTTTCACAAACACCTTTTACGATGCCTGCATTCGTGCCAATTAATTCTTCACGGGTCATGCCTGGTTTACGTGGTAATCCAGATGTAATCACTACAACATCACTGCCTGCAGTTTTACTGTAATCGTTAGTACTTCCAGTAATTTTTGTGTCAAATCCTAGTAAGGCTGCAGTTTGCATCATGTCTTGTGCTTTGCCTTCTGCAAAACCTTCTTTGATGTCTAGTAATACTAGTTCATTGCATAATTCCTTACGGGCAATATTGTCGGCACAGGTTGCTCCAACGGCACCAGCTCCTACTACAGTAACTTTCATAATTGGCATTATTTAAAGTGGATAAATTAAGTGGTGCAAAGGTACGAGCCGTGCGGCTATTTTTTGTGAATAAATTGCAATAATTCAGGCATTTCTACACCCGACTCCCAGGCTTTTAAAAATTGCTTTTTTTCATCGTACAAAGCCACAAATGGCGTGAATTTTACTTGATAAAAACTTGGTACAGCATAGTCTGGATCTCTGCCAAGAATGATATTGGGGTATAGGTCAAATTGATATTTTCTACCAAATGCCTTGATATCATTAAAATCACGATAGCTGACCCATACAAATTGCACTTGTTTCAAACTGTCCATATGTTTAATCATTTCCGCTGCTTCATGTTGACAGTGTCCACAATCTGGGCTGAAATAAACAATACAGGTAAATGCAGCTTTAGGAATGAGTTTGTGTGTAAACAAACTACTGTCTGTCAGAATTAATTTGAACGCGGGTATGGCTGGATTTTTTGCATACGCTGGCCTATTATCAATCGGGCTTTGTGCATGTAAGCATAGTCCTGTAAATACAATCAATACTGTGCAAATCAATGTTCTCAACTTCATACAATCAAGATGATTATGTCAAATTAAATGCCAGCTTCCTGCATGCGCATTTGCTTGGCGTCTTGTAAGAATTCGGAGGCAAAGATAAAATCATTCAATAATTGATCTTTACTGAATATGATGTCTTTATTAGTGCCTTCCCATTGTTTTTTTCCTTGGTATAAATACAAAATATGGTCTCCAATTTCCATCACACTATTCATATCATGTGTCACAACAACCGTCGTCATTTTATAATCAATGGTAATTTCCTTAATCAGTTTGTCAATGACCATGGATGTTTGTGGGTCTAAACCCGAATTGGGTTCATCGCAAAACAAATATTTGGGATTTAGTACAATGGATCTTGCTATACCCACACGCTTTTTCATTCCCCCGCTGATTTCTGCTGGAAACCTTTTGTGCGCATCTGTTAAATTAACCCGCTCAAGTACTTCATCTACTTTTTTTAATTTTTCACCATTGGTTAATTTGGTGAACATATCTAAGGGGAATTTGACGTTTTGTTGAACAGTCATTGAATCAAAAAGCGCATTGCCTTGAAACAACATTCCAATTTTTTGTCTCAATTGCTTCTTGGTTTTATCATCCATTTGAACCAGGTCTTCACCATCATATTCAATGCTGCCCTCATTGGGTTTGATAAGGCCTACAATGCATTTGGTGAGTACCGTTTTACCGCTACCACTTGTGCCAATCACTAAGTTGCATTTGCCACTTTCCATGACTGCATCGATGCCTTGAATGATCACCCGGTCATCAAAACTTTTACTGATATTTTTTAATGTAATCATGCTAGTGTAAACTACTGATTTGTTCTTAATTGATGACAATCTGATTTTTTAACAAATCTTCAAGTGTATCTCTTTGTCTGATCAAATGCATTTGGCCTCCTTTAAACAGCACTTGGGCTGGTAAAAAACGAGCGTTATAATTACTACCCATCTCAAAACCGTATGCCCCAGCATTATCAAACACCAACAAATCATGTTCTCTGATCTCGTTTATTGGGCGGTCCCAAGCAAAATTGTCGGTTTCACAAATATTCCCCGTAACTGCATATGGCTTGATTGGCCCCTCTGGATTACTGATATTTCTGATGCGATGGTAGGCATCATAAAACATGGGCCGAATCAAATGATTAAAACCACTGTTAATCCCTGCAAAACAAACTGAATCCGTTTCTTTTAAGACGTTCACCGTGGTTACAAAATAACCACATTCGCTCACTAAATACTTGCCTGGTTCAAACCAAACTTGAAATGGTTTACCATATGCTTGCTCAAATTTATTTAATTGAAACGCTACTTCTTTAGCTAACAAATCTATATCAGTGCCTTTTTCATTGTCTTGATAGGGCACTTTAAAACCACCGCCCATATCCAACACCTGCAAGTCTGGAAAGGAGGGAACCAAATCAAAAAAGATATCGGCAACCTTTATGAAAACAGCTACATCTTTTATTTCACTGCCTGTATGCACATGCAAACAATTGATGCGTAATTGATAGGCATCTTTTAGTACCAGTATTTGAGACAATTGTTCTAAGGGGATGCCAAATTTACTGGTGGCATGCCCGGTGGAAATCTTTAGATTGCCACCTGCCATAATATTGGGTCTTAACCTTATTCCAACTGGGTAACGACTCCCATAAGCTTTACCGAATTTTTCTAAATTGCTCAAGCTGTCTATATTAACAGAGACGCCAGCTTCAACCGCGGCTGTAATCTCCTCAAACCCAATGCCATTGCTGGTGTATAAGATTTGTTCTGGGCTAAATCCGGCTTTTAAGGCCAAATACACTTCGTTGATTGAACTGCAATCTATATTGCATCCAATGCGATGTATATGGGTTAAAACAGATATATTGGTGAGGGCTTTACAAGCGTAAAAAAACCTGGCAAATACGCCATCAAATGCTGTTTGTAACTGTTGGTATTGTGCAGTAATCTTCTCTGCATGATACACATATAATGGGGTACCAAATTCCGCTGCTGCGGCTTTTAATTGCTCGTTTGAAATGGATAAAGACATGCCGTAAAGATAATCCAACTATTGCGGATTATTGTCTTCAACGGTATCCGTGTTTGTGTCTGTTTGATGATCGGTTGAATCCTGATCTGTTGGGTTTGACGCTTCTGTAGAATCTTCTGATACAATTAATTCACCTACTTCATTCACTGTTAATGCAGATACGTCGCCATCAATCAAAGGTTCGTCTGCTGCTGTTGCATGGGCAACTGGCATATCTGTGAAGTCTTCTGGTTTAATAATGGTGCCTTCTACAATTTGATCGGCCAATACCTCTTTGATTTTGGGAAGATCTGCAGCACTGTTAATGCCAAAATAGTCCATAAAAGTTTTAGAAGTAGCATATACCAATGGTTTCCCTGGTAATTGCTCATTTCTGCCACTGATTAAAATCAATTCTTTTTCTAGTAATTTTTGAATAGAATAATCGCTGTTAACGCCTCTGATGGCTTCTATTTCACCTTTGGTAATGGGTTGCTTGTATCCAATAATGGCTAAGGTTTCCAAAGCAGCATTCGACAAGCGCTTCAAAAATTTATCGCCATTTAATTGCGCGATGGTTTTGTGATACTCTTTCTTAGTGAGGAATTGCCATCCACCGCCGCTTTCGCGTACTTCAAATGGATAAAACTCTGCGGCATATTTTTCTCGAATGCCTTCTACGGCTGTTTCAACTTGGTCAAGCGAAATGCGTTCCTCTAAAAAGCCAAAGCTGTTGTTGATTAATTCAACAATATCTAAAGACGTCAATGGCTTTTCACTCGCAAAAATGAGTACTTCAATATGTGGTATGATCTCGCTTAATTCCATGGTAGTTATTGAGGCAATTATCCTTGTAATGCAGCGGCTCCGCTCACGATTTCTGTTAACTCTGTTGTAATAGCAGCCTGACGTGCACGGTTGTAACTGATTTTTAGTGATTTCAACAACTCGTTGGCGTTTTCGCTTGCTTTATCCATTGCAGTCATTCTGGCACCATGTTCACTGGCGTTGCCGTCTAATACTGCTTTGAATAATTGTGTATTTAAAATCTTGGGCATCAATTCAGCAATCAAAACCTCTTTGGCTGGTTCAAAAATAAAATCAGCTTTTTTGCTGCCTGCTTTAGGTGCCACTTTTGGAATAGGTAAAAACTGTTCAGCTACAAACGCTTGTGTAGCAGCATTTTTAAACTCACTATAAATGATTTCTACGGCGTCGAACTCTTTTTGTTCAAAAGCTTTCATAGCAGCCTGCGCTGCTTCTTGAACCGCTTCAAAATTGAGGTTCAAATAGATATCCTTGAAACGATCATTGGTATTGTATCCCGCTTTGTTCAAACTTTCCCATCCCTTTTTCCCAATATTCCAAACGGTTACATTGCCTTTGTTGAATTGAGCTGCATACTTTTCTGCAACCGTGCTTTTTGCCAATTTTACGATGTTGGCATTATAACCACCACACAAACCTCTATCAGATGTAATCACAATCAACAATACTTTCTCAACAGCTCTTTCCTCAGCCAATGCCAAAGTAGTACCACCTTCAATGCTGCTCACGATATTGCTGAGCATTTCTTGCAATTTTTGAGCGTATGGACGCATCTGGGTAATGGCATCTTGTGCACGACGCAATTTGGCCGCACTCACCATTTTCATTGCTTTGGTAATTTGTTGGGTACTTTGAACACTCTTAATACGGTTCCTAACCTCTTTTAATTGACCTGCCATTTGTAAGGTTTAAATGTTAAATCTAACGGGTTGCAAAAGTAGCTGAAAAGGCTATAAATTCCAATAAGTTTAATGGAATATTTAAAGCGGAAGCCGCAATCCAATGCCATTTCCGCTGGCTTGAATTTGAAGTTTAGACAAAGCGCCCTCCAGTAATTTGCCATTTCGGCGATGATTTCCATATTGAACAAGGTCGAATACTAACAAAAATGCACCCTGCAAAAGCAAGCTATTGCCATACCCGGTGGTTGTTAAGTTATTGCGTCGCTGACCGCTTTCTTTTAGCAAAAAGCCAGTTGCAATATAAGCCAGGTCTAAACCGCTGTTCAACAAAAGGATTTTTTCTAATTGCTGTTGTTCTAAATGATTCTGTATGATCGAATAAGGTTTGTTATAGGTTTTGCGAAGCTTGATCAACCCAAAAGTGGCTATACCCAGATTCACCACATTCCAATAGGCGTTCATCCTAAAGAAATAAGGACCAGAACCGGTAGCGTTTGTGGCAGAAATGCTTCCTTGAATGATATTGACGCCTGCCCAAGCTGCCAGAATGGTCATATTGGATTTATTTTTATTGTATCTGTCCGCTGCGATGGAGTCACTCAAGGTTTGGAGTGGATGGATGGTCGCAACTGGGGAGCTGTCCTTCATTGGGCTATTGGTTTCCATGGACTGCGCCGAGGCTTTTGAAAAAGCCATTAATAGGCATAAATAAACCGTTGATAGAATAGTTAATTGCTTCATTTGCGTCTTGAATCAAAACCTTACCTTTGGCGGCTCTCATTCAGAGTGCCAAATTGACTAAAAAAAATTTCTTGCACGCTGTTTGACTGTTAATTTTTTCATATCAGAGTATTAAAAATATGTTGAAGTTCATTTCTAAGTTATTCGGGGGTAGTAAAAGTGAGAAAGATGTACAGCAATTAATGCCCATCATTCAAAAGACCAATCAGTTTTTTGAGCAATACCAATCATTAACCAATGATGAATTGCGGCATAAAACCGTTGAGTTTAAATCTAGAATTCAAGATCATCTTAAAGCGATTGATGCAAGCATTGCAGAAGCTAAAAGCAGTGCAGATGCTTTGCCAGAAACAGATATTCATGGTAGAGACACCATTTATAAAAACATTGATAAACTGCGCAAAGATCGCGACAAGCAAATTGAGGAAGCTTTAGCCATCATTCAGCCTGAAGCTTTTGCTGTAATTAAAGAAGCTGCCAGACGATTTAAAAATAATACTGAATTGGTGTCTACCGCTACTGATTTAGACAGAGACCTTAGTGTTAAAAAAAGTTATGTAACCATCCAAGGCAATCAATCGATTTTTAACAATACTTGGACTGCAGCAGGTGGCCAAGTAACTTGGAATATGGTGCACTACGATGTGCAGTTAATTGGTGGATCGGTATTGCACCAAGGTAAAATTGCAGAGATGGCAACGGGGGAAGGTAAAACCTTGGTATCCACTTTGCCCGCCTATTTAAATGCTTTGGCTGGTGAAGGGGTGCATATTGTAACAGTGAATGATTACCTAGCAAAACGAGACAGTGAATGGAATGGTACTTTGTTTGAATGGTTGGGATTAACCGTTGATTGTATTGACAAACATGAACCCAACAGTGAAGCCAGAAGAAAAGCGTATTTAGCAGATATCACTTACGGTACCAATAATGAATTTGGATTTGATTATCTAAGAGACAATATGGTGCATAGCCCAGAAGAAATGGTGCAGCGCAAACACCATTTTGCTATGGTAGATGAAGTGGATTCTGTATTGATTGACGATGCCAGAACCCCGTTGATTATTTCAGGTCCTATTGGTTACCAAACAGGAGAGCAACAATTCTTTGCGTTAAAACCCAGAATTGAAAAATTAGTAGATGCACAAAAAAGAGCAACACAACAATTTTTAACTGAAGCCAAGAAAAAATTTGCTGAAGGCAATGATGATCCTAAAGATGGTGGATTGGCTTTATTTCGTGCACACCGCGGTCTTCCTAAGAACAGTGCATTGATTAAGTTTTTGAGTGAGCCCGGTAATCGTGTTAAACTACAGAAATCTGAGAACTACTATTTGGCAGATCAACAAAGAGAAATGCCAAAAGCAGATGAAGAATTATATTTCTATATTGATGAAAAAAATAATTCAGTTGAGTTAACCGATAAAGGGATTCAATTGATTACTGGCCAAGGTGAAGATCCACACTTTTTTGTGTTGCCTGATATCAGCTTAGGGCTTGCTGCCATTGATACCGATGCCAGCTTAACTGCCGATCAGAAATTGCTGAAGAAGGAAACTTTAATCAACGAATATTCAGTAAAAGCTGATCGCATTCATACGGTTCAACAATTGTTAAAAGCATACACATTGTTTGATAAGGATGTAGAGTATGTTGTATTAGACGGTGCTGTTAAAATTGTGGATGAGCAAACGGGCCGTATTTTAGATGGCAGACGATATTCAGATGGATTGCACCAAGCAATTGAAGCAAAAGAGAATGTAAAAATTGAAGCAGCTACCCAAACCTATGCGACAGTTACTTTGCAGAATTACTTTAGGATGTACCACAAATTAGGTGGGATGACAGGTACTGCAGAAACCGAAGCGGCAGAATTATGGGACATCTACAAGCTAGACGTGGTAAGCATTCCAACAAATGTACCGGCCATCCGTAAAGATGAAGAAGATAAAATCTTTAAAACCAAACGTGAAAAATTTGGTGCGGTCATTGATGAAATTGTTGAACTCCGCAAAGCTGGTAGACCAGTATTGGTGGGAACAACTTCTGTTGAAGTGAGTGAGTTGTTGAGCAGAATGTTGCGTCAAAAACAAATTCCACACAATGTATTAAATGCCAAACAACATTCTCGTGAAGCACAAATTGTTGCAGAAGCTGGTTTAGCTGGTGCAGTAACCATTGCTACAAATATGGCTGGTCGTGGTACCGATATTAAACTAGGGCCAGGGGTTAAAGAAGCGGGTGGTTTGGCCATCTTAGGTACAGAAAGACACGAGTCTAGACGTGTAGACCGTCAGTTAAGAGGTCGTGCAGGTAGACAAGGTGATCCTGGATCTTCTTTGTTCTTTGTGTCTTTAGAAGACGATTTGATGCGCATGTTTGGTAGTGAGCGTATTGCCAAAGTGATGGACTTTGCGGGTTATAAAGAAGGCGAAGTGATTCAAGCTGGTATGATTACAAAGTCTATTGAACGTGCACAGCGGAAAGTAGAAGAGAACAACTTTGGCATCAGAAAGCGTTTGTTAGAATATGATGATGTCATGAACAAACAACGTACTGTGATTTATTCTAAGCGCAATCACGCTTTGTTTGGGGAAAGATTGGCCTTAGATTTAGACAATGCACTTTATGCAGTAGCAGAAGGATTAGTAGTGTCTTTTAAAGAGCAAAACGAATATGATCAATTTAAATTAGCAGCCATTCTAAATTTTGGTATTGATACGTCGATTTCTCAAGAAGCATTCAGCAAAGAAAATACGCATCAATTAGCTGAAAAATTATACAACGAAGCCATTGCTCAATACGAAAAGCGTAAGCAAGATATGATGGTGCAAGCCGTTCCGGTGTTTAAAAATATCAAGTTGCAACAAGGCAATCATATTGATAATGTGATTGTTCCATTCACCGATGGCAAACGTCAAATTCAGGCTTTGGCAAATATGGAAAAAACCTTGCAAACCAATGGCGCTGAATTATTACATTCATTAGAAAGAACCGTTACATTAGCGTTTATTGACAATGCTTGGAAAGAGCATTTGCGCGCAATGGACGACTTAAAACAAAGTGTTCAAACAGCTACTTACGAACAGAAAGATCCATTGGTGATTTACAAAATGGAAGCCTTTGAACTGTTTAGAAAAATGGATGGGGAAGTGAACAGAGACATTGTGCAATTCTTATGTCATGCTGGTCTTCCTCTAGCTGAAGGGGACGAATTGCAAGAGGGGCGTCAGCAGAAAACAGATATGAGTAAGCTCAGCGCCAACAAAGATCAGGTGGATGCTGCTGGGCAAGATTATGCTGCAAATGAAAACGATTATTACGATCCGAATCCTGTGAAACAAGAGCCCGTTAAAGTTGGCCCTAAAATTGGCCGAAACGATCCTTGCCCTTGTGGAAGTGGAAAAAAATACAAGTCTTGCCACGGTAAAGACGCTTAATAGCATTGCATCAATTCAAACGTAAAACCCCAAAGCATAAACATCTTTGGGGTTTTTTATTGGATTGAATTTTTAAAACGGGACGTATTGGTTAAAGCGCAAAAGCAAGACCAAAATCAAGGCAAAAAGTCTTGATTTGTGAAGTGGTATTGCTGGCATTTGTCCAAGTATATTTTCTAGTACCTACATTAAACTTGAACTTTACTTTGGCGTCTTGTTTAGTAAAATCTACTAAGGATACACCCCATCCAAAAAATTGTGGTGAACGAGTAACGTCCGCGTAACCTTCTTCCTTTAACACAACCCCTGGAGATATACCGCCTTCAACATATAGGCCACTGATGACCCAAGTAGAGCCAATCACAAATAAACTGGCAAGTCCATTATTTCTAAAGACTTCTTTTTGATTATCAGGATTAAACCCATCTTTAAATGCAAATGGATAAATTCTACCCCCAATAGGTTTTTGCGTCATGGTTACATTGGTTAGTAAAGTAGTTTGATTGCGAAAACTCTGCGGCTCTAATCCTGCGATAGCAGCTACTTTTACAAACATTTTTTTACTATATCCTAAGTTTAAAAAATTATATTCTGCCGTAATTCTTGGTTGAATCCCTTTTGATTTATAAAATTGTCCAAACACTTCTGTTGCTTTGGGATTGGCGAGGCCAATATAAATGCCTAATCTTGGTTTCATGCCTGCCTGTGCATGCGCTAATAGTGCTGATGATAAGAGGCAAAGGGTTAATAAACACTTATTCATATTATTTTATTTTGTGCGAATGACGCGCTTTTTAACAGGTGATTCAATACCGTAGTTACGGTATTTGTTATCTTTGCCTAAATCATTGATATGTCTTTAGCGGCTTATATAGACCATACTATTTTGAAACCAACCACTTTGGTGTCTGATGTTGAAAAGCTTTGTAAAGAGGCAAACGACTATGGATTTGCAGCAGTATGTGTGCCGCCCAATTTTGTGAGAAAAGCCAAATCATTTTTAAACAATTCTTCTGTTAAAGTAGCCACGGTAATTGGGTTCCCATTTGGATATGCAGCCGTTGAAGCCAAATTGGCGGAAATAGTTTTAGCAATGGTGGATGGGGTTGATGAATTAGACGTTGTGGTTAATATCAGCGCCATTAAAAACCAGGATTGGGGGTATTTGGCCAATGAGTTAAACCATATAATGCCTGTTGTTAAATCAAAAAACAAAGTCATTAAAATTATCATTGAATCAGGCGTTTTAACGGATGACGAAATCATTAAATGTTGTGAATTATATGGGGTGGCCGGCATTGATTATTTAAAAACCTCTACTGGTTATGCTGAAAAAGGGGCTACGATTGAGGCGGTTAAATTGTTTCGATTGCATTTGCCAGCGGCTGTTCAAATCAAAGCTTCAGGTGGTATAAGAGATTACGCCTTTGCTGCTGCACTAGTGGCGGCCGGTGCAACCAGATTGGGTTGTAGCGCAAGTGTAGCGATTGTAAATGGGGCAAATGATGGCCATAACGCCACGTATTAACCTTATCTTTACCTTATGAAACTAAGCCAATTATTGGTATTTTTTTTATTACTTGTTTGTTCAAGTACGCATGCAATTGCCAACAGTGATACAGTGATTTTAGTGAAAGATGCCAGATTAGATGTATTGGTCAACAAGCAAGCGCAAATTAATAAGCGCACTGCAATGATGACCAGTTCTGGATTATACAAGGGCTATCGTTTGCAAGTGATCAGTACCCCTAAGCGTGACGATGCCAATCAAATTAAGTCGGCATTAATGAATCGTTTTCCGGAACAAAAAACATACACACTTTTTCAATCGCCTAATTTCAAAGTACGCATTGGTAATTTTTTAAAGAAAGAAGATGCAGAAAAATTTAGGAGTCAATTGAGTAAGTTTTTTCCTAAAGGCATTTACATTGTTGAAGATACCATTGAATATACACCAGTAGAAGAAGAGATTGATTAGTTAATTGTAGCCAATGTTTAAAGAAAAAATACAGACGCTCGCAAAGTCATTCGCACCCGATTTGATTCAAATCAGACGGCATTTGCATGCAAATCCGGAATTAAGTTATCAGGAATTCAATACATCCGCTTTTGTTCAACAACAGTTAACCCAAATGGGTATTGACTTTGAAGTGAAAGCCACTACTGGAATCATGGCCACTATTAAAGGCGAGGACCCAACATCAAGGGTTATTGCACTTAGGGCTGATATGGATGCTTTACCCATACTAGAGGAAAACGATGTGCCTTATCAATCGTTAAATAAAGGGGTCATGCATGCCTGTGGTCATGATGTTCATACCACCATTTTATTAGGGGCTGCCAAAATTCTACAATCATTAAAAGCAGAATGGTCGGGTACCATCAAATTATTGTTTCAACCAGGTGAAGAAAGAAATCCTGGTGGAGCCAGTTATATGATTAAAGAACATGTATTAGACAATCCAAGACCTTCAGGTATTGTGGCATTACATGTGCATCCAGGTTTAGAAGTGGGTAAGTTAAGTTTTCGTAAAGGCCGTGTGATGGCCAGTGCTGATGAAATTTATATTACCATTAAAAGCAAAGGTGGCCATGCAGCAGCGCCTCATTTAACTGCGGATACTGTGTTAATTGCTGCGCAATTAATTGTGAGTTTGCAACAAATCATATCAAGAAATAATAGCCCTATTTCACCCTCAGTTTTATCCATTTGTTCAGTGCAAGGTGGCAATACCACCAACGTGATTCCTAGTGAAGTTAAATTGATGGGCACTTTTAGAGCAATGGACGAAACATGGCGCTATAAAGCACACGAACTAATTAAGAAACAAGCGATTGGTTTGGTAGAAAGCATGGGTGCAGAAATTGATTTACATATTGATATTGGCTACCCAACAGTTGATAATGATCCAATCTTTACAGAAGCGTCTTGGCAATTGGCGAATGACTATATGGGCAAACACAATGTGGAAGAAACCGAGTTGAGAATGGGTGCGGAAGATTTCGGTTATTATACACAAGTGATTCCGGGTTGTTTTTTTAGATTGGGGGTAAGAAACGAAGCCAAAGGCATTGTTCACCAAGTGCATACACCTAAATTTGACATCGATGAATCTGCCATTGAAATTGGAGCGGGCATGATGGCTTATTTAGGCATTAACTTAACGAAATAACGCATACGCAAGCAATATATGTCTGAAACTAAACAGTCTAAATTAAGAAGAGAGCAAGCTTTGGAATACCATGCAAGTGGGAGGCCAGGTAAAATAGAAGTTATTCCAACAAAAGAAGCGAAAACACAGCGTGACCTTTCTTTGGCTTATAGCCCTGGCGTTGCTGAACCTTGTAAGGAAATTAAAGAGAATCCAGAAACCATTTATAAGTATACGGCCAAAGGCAACTTAGTGGGGGTGATTACCAACGGTACAGCTGTTTTAGGCTTGGGCGATATTGGTCCAGAAGCCAGTAAGCCAGTAATGGAAGGGAAGGCGGTTCTGTTTAAAATTTTTGCCGACATTGATGTATTTGATATTGAAATCAATGAAAAAGACCCTGAAAAATTTGTACAGATTGTCAAGTCATTAGAACCCACGTTCGGGGGTATTAATTTAGAAGACATCAAAGCCCCAGAGTGTTTTTATATAGAGCAACAGCTAAAAGAACAAATGAATATTCCGGTGATGCACGACGACCAACATGGTACGGCCATCATCAGCAGTGCTGCCATGTTGAACGCATTGGAATTGCAAAAAAAGCGCATTGATAAAGTGCGATTTGTAATCAATGGCGCAGGTGCAGCAGCAATGGCTTGTATTCATTTATATGTGGCGCTTGGGGCCAAATACGAAAACTTTATTGTCTTTGACAAAGATGGCGTGTTGCATGTTGGCAGAACCGACTTAGGACCTGGCAGAGAAAAATTCGCTGTAAAAAAATCTGATTGGACGCTTGCCAAAGCGATGAAAGATGCGGATGTATTTTTAGGATTAAGTGTGGGCAATGTGGTGACGCAGGAAATGGTAAAATCGATGGCCAAAAATCCGATTGTATTTGCGATGGCCAATCCTGATCCGGAAATTACTTATGAAGATGCAGTTGCCGTGCGCAAAGACATCATCATGGCTACAGGCAGATCCGATTATCCCAATCAGGTAAACAATGTTTTGGGATTCCCCTATATATTCAGGGGCGCATTAGATGTTCGTGCAACTCAAATTAATGAAGCCATGAAACTTGCTGCTGTAAGGGCTTTGGCTGAGTTGGCCAAAACTGCTGTGCCTGATATCGTCAACTTGGCTTATAACCAAAGCAATATGAGTTTTGGGCCTTTGTATATTATTCCAAAACCATTAGATCCTCGCTTATTAAGTACCATTGCACCAGCGGTTGCTAAAGCTGCCATTGAAAGTGGTGTTGCTCAAAAAAACATTACCAATTGGGATGCATATGTGTTAGAGCTTAACAAACGCTTGGGGTTAGACAACCAATTGTTTAGAGTTGTTAGCAACAAAGCTCGAAGAGATCCCAAACGCTTGGTTTTTGCTGAAGCGGATAATTTGAAAATTTTAAAAGCGGCTACCATCATTTATGATGAAGGGATTGCGTATCCTATTTTATTAGGCGATCCTGATAAAATCAATCGCATCGCTGAAGCCAATAGCATTGACTTATCTGATTTGCCTATTATTGATCCTAGAAGTGACTCTATGGAAGCCAAGCGTGAATTCTATGGTGAACTTTTCTTTAAGAAAAGACAGCGCAAAGGCTTTAATCATCACGAAAGTTTAAAAGTGATGAAAGACCGTAACCATTTTGGTTGTATGATGGTTGAAACGGGGGATGCAGACGCCATGTTATCTGGGCTTACTAAAAATTATGCTGAAGCCATCCGACCAGCATTGCAAATTATTGGAACGGAAGAAGGGGTCAAGAAGATTGCAGGCATGTATTTATTGTTAACCAAAAAAGGACCATTGTTTTTAGCAGATACCACTGTTAATTTTCATCCTACCGCTGAAGAATTGGCAAATATTACGCAAATGGTGGCTAAAGAAGTGCGAAGTTTTAATTTGACGCCAAGGGTTGCCATGTTGAGTTATAGCAATTTTGGCAGCAGTGATTCAGCTGAAGCCAAATTGGTTGCTGAAGCTACCAGGATTTTAAAACAGCGTGATCCGAATTTAATAGTGGATGGTGAAATGCAGGGTAGTCTTGCATTTAATAAAGAAATCTTAAGAGACAATTATCCGTTTAGTGACTTAGTAGAACAGGAAGTGAATGTGTTGATGTTCCCCAATTTAACGGCTGGAAATGTGGCCTATAACTTATTAAAAGAAGTTGGTGGTGCAGATGCTATTGGGCCCATTTTGTTAGGTCTCAAGAAACCAGTACACGTATTGCAATTAGGTAGTAGTGTTAGAAATATCATCAATATGGCGCTTGTAGCTGTTGTAGATGCTCAAATGAAAACCAGGTTAGATACAGAAGAAGAAGTGCAAAGAAGTGCATGGTGGAAAAGCAGAAGAAAAAACAAGAAAGCGACAAACTGATTATAAACCTATCTTTATTCTATGAATTTTTTCACACATTTGGGTAAGTTCTTGTTGATGCTTAAAGGCATGTTTTCTAAACCAGAGAACTTTAAAATGTATTGGAAAGAATTCATGCACCAAAGCGTAGAAATTGGTATGGGGGCTTTGCCAATTGTAATTATCATTTCTATTTTTCTTGGCGCGGTAACAACCATTCAAACTGCTTACCAATTAGTTAGTCCTTTAGTGCCGCAAAGTACCATTGCACAAATTGTTAGAGACAGTATGATTTTAGAATTGTCTCCTACCGTGTTAAGCATTGTGCTGGCTGGGGTTATTGGGAGTAAGATTGCCAGTGAATTAGGCAATATGCGCGTCAGTGAACAAATTGATGCATTGGAAATCATGGGGATTAATACCAAAGCTTACTTGGTATTGCCTAAAATTCTGGGTGCGTTGATTGTTGTACCCTGTTTGATTGTTATTTCTGCCGTTTTAGGCATTTGGGGTGGAAGAACTGCAGGACAACTCGCTGGCATTTTGGCGAATGATACTTTTGACATTGGATTAAGACAAAATTTAAACTTCTACAATATCAATTTTGCTTTATACAAAGCTTACACATTTGCCTTTATCATCAGCAGTATTCCTGCATATTATGGTTATTATGTGAAAGGTGGTGCCCTTGAAATTGGTAGGGCTAGTACAAGTGCAGTGGTCGTGAGTTGTATTTTAATTTTATTGGCCGATTATTTACTGGCTGCCCTCTTGCTGTAATCCGAATTATGGTTAAATTGGGGTATGAATCCCCATTTTTCCGCATTCAAAAAAATCATCACCAGTCCAATTCGTTTTGCATTCTTCAAGTTAGTCAAATTGCCTGCAGCTTTTATTGCAGGGTTGAAAATTGGCTATATTGATGAAGCCAAAACAGTGATTTTGGTGAAACACGGCTGGATCAATCAAAATCCATTCAATTCAATGTACTTTGCTGTGCAAGCCATGGCTGCAGAAATGAGCACGGGCTTGTTTCCTGTAGGACAAACTTATCAGCGAAAGCCAACTGTCAGTATGCTCGTAGTAGGTCTAGAAGCCAAATTTGTTAAAAAAGCTACAGGCTTAATTGCTTTTACATGTAATGACGGCCTTATGGTGGCGAATGCCATTGAAGAAGCCATCGCCACAAATCAAGGAAGAACAATTGTTTGCAAATCTATTGGAACCAATAGCCAGGGTGAAACGGTGGCTGAATTTTTAATTACCTGGAGTTTTAAATCTAAATCCTCATGAAATTGACTTTCCACGGCGCTGCAAAAACAGTGACTGGTTCAAAACATTTGTTGACCTTGAAAAATGGCAAACAAATCCTGCTCGATTGCGGACTCTTTCAAGGCATGGGTAAACAAACGGATGAACTGAATGCCAGCTTTGGCTTTGATCCCTCTACTATTGATTATTTAATTTTATCGCATGCACATATTGATCATTCTGGTTTAATTCCAAAGTTGGTTAAGGAGGGATTTAGGGGCGCTATTTACGCCACTCCGGCAACGGGGGCATTGGCCGAAATTTTATTAGAAGACTCTGCTATCATTCAAAGAGACGATACCAAGTTTATCAATAAACGGCGTGCTAAAAAAGGCTTGCCACCTTTTGAACCATTGTATGATTTAGAAGATGCAGCAATGGCTATTTCTATGTTTACATTTATTGAGTACAATCAATGGACCAAAATAGATGCCGATGTTTCAATTTGTTTTACAGATGCAGGACATATCATTGGTTCAGCAGCAGTGCATCTGAAAATTGTAGAAGATGGGAAGACGCGGCAACTCACTTTTAGTGGGGATGTCGGTAGATACAATGATGCTATTTTAAGATCACCTGCACCTTTTGAACAAGCAGATTACATTATTTTAGAAAGCACTTACGGGAACAAACTACACGACGAGGTTTTTGGCATTGCCGATACATTGTTGAAATGGATTGAACAAACTTGTATTGAGAAAAAAGGAAAGTTGATCATTCCAGCGTTTAGTGTAGGCAGAACACAGGAAATTTTATATGCCTTGAACCAATTGGAAAATGAAAATAGGTTGCCCAATGTACCTGTTTATGTAGACAGTCCACTTAGCAGAGAAGCTACTGAACTCTTGAAACAGTTTCCAGAAAATTTTAACAGTCGCGTACAAAAAATCATGAAAACCGATCATGATCCATTTGAATTTAAAACCTTGCATTTTATTAAAACCGTTGAAGAAAGCAAACAATTAAATGAAGATGGCAGGCCTTGTGTGATTATTTCAGCCAGCGGCATGGCTGATGCAGGTAGAGTGAAGCACCATATCATGAACAATATCACTAAAGAGTCTACCACGATTTTAATGGTGGGTTATTGCGATCCGTTTAGTTTGGGTGGACGATTAATGGCGGGACAAAAAGAAGTCAAAATTTTTGGTGAATTCTATCCCGTTAATGCCAGTATTGGTGTCATGCGCAGCATGAGTGCGCATGGTGATTATGAAGACCTTTGCCAATTTTTATCCGGACAAAATCCTGAATTGGTTCAAAAACTTTTTCTGGTACACGGTGAGCAAGATGTACAGATAGATTTTGCTGCCAGATTGAGGCGAAAGCATTTTAAAGAAGTCTTGATTCCTGACTTACACGAAACATTTTTATTGGATTAAATAGCCCTAACTTTAAACTGAAATTTTTTACCATGCTTACATTAAATATCAACAACAACGCTTACCAGGTAGATGCCAGTGCCGATATGCCTTTATTATGGGCCATTCGGGATATGGTGGGTTTAACGGGAACTAAATTTGGTTGTGGGATGGCTCAATGTGGTGCATGCACCATTCATATAGACGGTAAGCCTGTTCGGTCCTGTAGTTATCCTGTAGGTGCTGCTGTAGGTAAAAAAATTACCACGATTGAAGGCATGTCCGATAAAATCACCAAAGCCATTCAAGAAGCATGGATTGAATTACAAGTGCCACAATGCGGGTACTGTCAATCAGGACAAATTATGAGTGCTGCAGCACTACTAAAAGCAAAGCCAAATCCTACAGATGCAGATATTGATGCAGCTATGCAAGGCAATCTTTGCAGATGCGGCACTTATCAACGCATCAGAAGCGCTATTCATAAAGCAGCAGACATGATTAAGTAATTCAAAAAATTGATACAATGACACCACAAAATACATCAATCAACCGTCGGAACTTTTTAAGGTTAACCAGTTTAACAGGCGCAGGCTTGGTAATGGGTATGGGCTTGAAAGCTGATGGTAGTTCAATCATAGAAAATTTAGGCACTTCAACCAATGCTTTTGAGTTGTCACCATTGGTGATGATTGATCAAAGTGGTTTGGTGACCATCTTCAATACCAAACCTGAAATTGGTCAAGGCACGTATCAATCCATACCAGCACTGATTGCAGAGGAATTAGAAGTGCCCATGGATAAAATAGTCATCAAACAAACTGGTGGGGAAAAGAAATATGGACCTGGTCAGTTTGTGGGGGGGAGTTCATCCGTAAGAACCAATTATGCCAACCTTAGAAAAGTAGGGGCAACGGCTAAAGCCATGTTGCTAACAGCTGCCAGCCAACAATGGAATGTACCCGTTGGTGAATGTTATGCCGATAATGCCACAGTAATTCATCGACCCAGTGGCAAATCAATTGGATATGGTGCAATAGCTGAAGCGGCTTCCAAATTAGAAGCACCTAAAAATCCTACATTAAAAGATCCCAAGGATTTCAAAATACTCGGCAAGTCTGCAAAAAGACCCGATATACCAATGAAAGTAGATGGCTCTGCCAAGTTTGGGATAGATGCATCTGTTCCAGGCATGGTGTATGCTTCTATTGAACGTTGTAAAGTTTTTGGCAGTAAGTTGGTCAGCTTTGATGCAACAGCTGCTAAAAAAGTAAAAGGGGTTATTGCGGTTGAAACCTGCGAAAGAATTCATGGTGTATATAAATCAGAAGGTGTAGCTGTTATTGCCGAAAATTATTGGGCCGCTGTTCAAGGAAGAAAAGCCTTGGTTATTCAATGGGATCATCAAGGCAATGACCAATTTAATTCTAAAGATTATGCAAACAGTTTAAGAGAGGCTGCCAAAAAAGACGGGGCAATTGAACACCAGCAAGGTGATTTTGATAAAGCATTTGCAGAAGCTCCCATAAAGTTGACAGCATTTTATGAAACGCCTGTTGTATCGCACTCTCCAATAGAACCGATGAACTGTTTGGCTAGTTGGAAGCCCAATAATCAATTGGAAATTTGGACTTCTACGCAAGTGCCTGGCAGTGTCATGAATGATTTTTCAAGAATCTATGGCGTGAAACAAGAAGATTTAACATTGCATGTATTGTTTAATGGTGGTGGCTTTGGTAGAAGATTGTATCCTGATTATATCCATGAAGCCGTTCAGTTAAGTAAGAAAATTGGGAAGCCTGTTAAATCAATCTGGTCCAGAGAAGACGATACCCAACAAGGACCATTTAGACCCATGACATTTTCTGCAATGAAAGGCGCATTAGATGCCAATGGTAAAGCCATTGCTTTTCAGCACAAAGTGATTTCGCCTACTTTAGACATGAAGAAGGATTATGATGTTACCAAAGCAGATGGTACAATGACTGAGGGCATTAGTGAGCAGAAGTATGAAATTGAACATATGAAAAACTTGTATGTGCATCATTATCTGCATGTGCCTGTTGCAGCATGGAGAGCGGTGACCAGCACTACATTGGCATTTTCTCACGAATGCTTTTTAGATGAAATGGCGGTTGCAGCTAAAAAAGATCCCATGGCATTTAGATTGGGCATGTTGACAAAAGAATCCGACACAAAAAATATTTTAACGAAGCTAAAAGAAGTCTCTAACTGGGATAAAAAATTACCTGCTGGATGGGGAAGAGGTGTTGCACAATATGAATTCTTTGCAGGTCAGGCTGGATTTGTTATTGAAGTATCTAAAAAAGGAACTGGTGTAAAAATTGAAAAAGTCTATGCTGTTATTGACTTGGGTACTGTAGTTAATCCAGACAATACACGTGCTCAAGTAGAGGGTTCGGCTGTCATGGCTTTAACTGCTGCCATTAAGGGAGGGATTACTTTTGAAAAAGGAGCAACAGTGCAATCTAACTTTCACAATAACCCTTTGGTCAGAATCAATGAAATGCCAAAAGTAGAAGTACATATCTTGGCCAATGGAGGAAATAAAATTAAAGGAGTAGGTGAGCCCGGATTGCCACCATTTGCACCTGCATTATGCAATGCCATTTATGCAGCAACAGGTAAGCGTATCCGACAATTGCCTTTTGATATCAATAAAATTGTATAGCATGCGGAAAGGGATTATTTTATTTGGGTTACTTGGGTTGGTATGCATCACAGCAGCATTTATGCAGCCTTCAGGCTTAGCAAAAAGTGTAGCCAATGGTAAAACTGTTTATACCAATAATTGCATGAACTGTCATATGGAAGACGGAAAAGGCATAGCGAATGCATTTCCTCCTTTGGCAAAGTCCGATTATTTGAAAAGACCTGCTAAGGATTTAATCGCTGTAATTTTGAAAGGACAATCTGGAGAAGTGAAAGTAAATGGTGTGGTTTATAATGGTAATATGCCTGCGCAAGATTATTTAACAGATGAAGAAATTGCGGATGTGTTAAACTATATCAGCAACAGCTGGGGAAACAAAAATCTCAAACCAATATTACCTGTACAAGTGAAGCAGCAAAGACCTTAAGCTATTGGTGCATGAAAGAGTTAAGTGATATTGTTCAAGCATATGATACAGCGAAACAGTCTGGTGTAAGAATGGCCTTGGCTACTGTTGTGCAGGTAGATGGTTCTTCATATAGAAGACCTGGGGCAAGAATGTTGGTGACAGAAGATGGACAATTAACTGGCGCAATTAGTGGAGGTTGTTTAGAAGGAGATGCCTTAAGAAAAGCCATTTTAGCCATTACACAAGGCAAAAAAAAATTGGTGGTATATGATACCACTGATGAAGATGATGCCAAATTAGGGGTTCAATTAGGCTGCAATGGAATTGTACAAATATTGTTTGAACCCATCCATGAAACCGAAGCCAATATCATTGAATTGTTTCGGCAAATCAATGCATCCAGACAACCTCAATTATTGTTGACCGGATTTCATCCAAGTCATGGCAATCATCTGGGTTCAATAACGATTGATGCATTGCCCTCTGAATTAAACACGGTATTGGTACCAGTTTTTGAAAAAGTGTTACAATCTAAAACTTCAGAACATGTGTTGATTGAATGGAACGATGCACCACAATCCATCTTTATTGAATATGCAGCACCTGCTATTTCTTTAATCATTGTAGGGGCAGGAAACGATACGATTCCATTAGCCTCAATGGCTCACTTAATCGGTTGGCGAACAACCATCATTGATGGAAGGCCAACGCATGCCACTGCTAATCGGTTTAAGCATGCCAACCAAATCATTGTCGGCAAACCGCTGGCAGTTTTGCCGCAGTTGGTTTTTGATGATCGAACTGCCATTGTGCTCATGACACATAATTATCAATACGATAAAGACATGCTGGCTTTATTAGCCAATGAACATTTGCCTTATATCGGTTTGTTGGGTCCAACCACCAAAAAAGACAGGTTGATGCATGATTTATTAATTGAAGGTATTGAGTTTAATGCACGTCAACTGGGCAGTATTCATGGTCCAACTGGCTTAGACTTGGGTGCTGAAACCGCACCTGAAATTGCCTTGTCCATTTGTGCCGAAATCATGTCGGTTCTTGAAGAGACCCATCCACAACAGTTGAAATTCAAGCAAACGCCAATTCATGCATCTATATGAGTTGCGGCGTAATCATATTGGCTGCAGGGGCTGCAACAAGAATGGGAAAAGCTAAAATGCTTTTACCATTTAAGCAAACCACCATATTGCAACATATCATTAATGAAGTCATTGCTGTTGAACCGACTGCTGTATATCTGGTTACAGGGCATTATCATCAAGCCATTGCGGACAATATCAATCAAGCAAATGTTCAGATTGTTTTCAACCAGAATTATGCCAATGGAATAAGTAGTTCAATACAAATAGGCCTAAAACATTTGCTCAGTAATTATCCGAATATAGAGTCAGTAATCATTATTGTTGCTGATCAACCCTTTTTAAATAGAGATATTATACATGCATTGCAAGCGATACGGCAAAAAACGCATAAGGGTTTGGTGGCGGCTTCTTATGATGGCATTATTGGAACCCCTGTTTTATTGGCAATAAAATATGTTGAGCAATTAAACCAATTGATTGGAGATAAAGGTGCCCGCAGT
>JAIXYL010000125.1 GCA_027490265.1 Sediminibacterium sp. | reverse complement strand
CAGGATATCTGAATTCAATATGTAATTTGAAATCTTCAAATTGTTGATCGGTAATAATATTGGCACCACTTTTAGGACTTGTTAATACACCATTGATATTAACCCACTGATTGTTGTTACGGTCTGCATGCCAACCTTCAATACCCTTGCCACTCAATAAATTAATGGGGCTGCCCCAAACTGGTGCTTTGTCTCTTTTTAACAAAGGCGCGCGCTCACCAGTGAATGCATGCACTTTGCCATAACTCTGTGTGATGGTGCCTTTTAATTGATCGTTTTCTAAAACGGCATCAAATTCCATGTACTTGTCTAAACGATCCCACTGTGAAGGAATGCTGAAATGAATTTTGCCATCTTTTACTTGCACATGACTGATGGGTCTTGCACTGCCACCATCGGCTACAAAATATCCCACTAAGGTTTTAACACCAGAGAGTTTCACTTCTAACCAAGACGGTGCAATGCGACCATCCATGTTTACGGTTAAATCCCAGCGACCAATGATATCATTATCGGCAGCAAATACTTGCGCACCAACAGAAAGCGCAAAAGCAAAGAGTAAGGCAATTTTTTTCATATCAACAATCTTTGCTCTAAAGATAATTGATTGGAAACAATTATAAATGCCCATTCTTTATTTCTTCCACCACACCTGGATCTAATAAAGTGGTGGTATCGCCTAGGTTCTCTGTTTCACCTTCTGCAATTTTGCGCAAGATTCTGCGCATGATTTTTCCGCTGCGTGTTTTAGGTAAACCACTCACAAATTGAATTTTATCAGGTTTGGCAATGGGCCCAATCATACGGGTAACAGTCTGTAAAATGTCTTTGCGTGTGAGTTCTTCATCACCGTGTGTATTGCTGTAAATCACATATGCATAAATGCCTTGTCCTTTTACATCGTGCGGATAACCAACCACTGCGCTTTCAATTACACCTGCGTGCATATTGATGGCATTCTCTACTTCAGCCGTACCTATGCGGTGGCCGCTGACATTGAGCACATCGTCTACTCTACCAGTGATTCTGAAGAAACCATTTTCATCTTTTAATGCACCATCACCAGTGAAATATAAGTTTTCATACGTAGCAAAATAATTGGTTCTACAACGTTCATGATCACCATAAGTGGTGCGCAATAAAGATGGCCATGGAAACTTGATGCATAGATTGCCTTTGTAAATACCATCTTCAGCTTCGGTGATTTCAACGCCTTTGTCGTCCACTAAAATGGGCTGCACACCTGGCATTGGCAATGTAGCCCAGCCCGGTTTAGATGGTGTGATGCCCGCTAAATTACTGATCAAGCAACCGCCTGTTTCGGTTTGCCACCAAGTATCAATGATGGGACAATTTTTCTTGCCCACGTTTTCATTGTACCAATGCCATGCTTCTTCATTGATGGGTTCACCCACCGTACCTAACACTTTTAATGAGCTCAAATCCTTACCCTGCAAAGGTCCTAGACCAAAGCTCATTAAAGAACGAATGGCAGTTGGGGCCGTATATAAAATATTGACTTTATACTTGTCAACGATTTCCCAGAAACGACCAGCATCGGGCCAAGTAGGCACCCCTTCAAACATCAAAGATGTTGCGCCAGCACTTAACGGACCGTATACAATATATGAGTGCCCTGTGATCCACCCAATATCGGCTGTACAAAAATGAATTTGCCCAGGTTGATAATTGAATACATTCACAAAAGTATAATTGGTATACACCATATAGCCAGCGCAGGCATGCACCACGCCTTTGGGCTTACCCGTACTGCCCGATGTATACAAAATAAAGAGTGGGTCTTCAGCATCCATTTCCACTGCATCTATTTCTTTAATGCCCATTTCTTCTACATGACGCATTTCATCTTCCCACCAAACATCTCTGCCTTTAATCATTGAGATTGGAGTGCGCGTGCGCGTATATACAATGACTTTTCTTACAGTACGATTGCCAATTAAGGCATCATCAATCACCGATTTCAACGGAATATCTTTACCCCCTCTGTACGCGCCATCGCAAGTGATGATGAATTCACTTTGCGCATCGTACAAACGATCTGCAATACTTTGTGCACTAAAGCCACCAAAGATTACTGAGTGAATGGCCCCAATTCTGGCACAAGCTAAAATGGCGATGGCCAATTCAGGAATCATGCCCATGTACACACAAACCCGATCGCCTTTTTGAACGCCGTTGTTGATGAGCACTTGTGCAAACTGACATACTCGCTTATGTAAAATGCTGTACGTTAAAATGCGTTGTTTTTCGTTGGGATCATTCGACTCCCAAATGATGGCCGGCACATTGCCACGCTCAGCCAGATGGCGGTCTAAACAGTTTTCGGTGATATTGAGTTTACCACCTTTAAACCATTCGTTCTTGGGTTCGGTAAAATTCCAGTCGAGTACTTTGTCCCACTTTTTCTTCCAAACAAAATGTTCGGCAACAGAGGCCCAGAAAGCTTCTGGATTGTCTACACTTTCTTTGTACACGCGTTGGTACTCTTCAAAAGAATTGATTTGATAAGGATATGACATAGCATCGATTTGAGAACACTAAAGTAGTTCATTGCCTTTTTATGGCACAGCTATTTATTGCTAAATTGATATATAAATGCTAAATGAATATAGATAAGTTGTAAATTAAGGGTATGAAACTGATTCACTGCCCCAAATGCAAAAGCGACGAATACGTTAAAAGTGGCGTCATTAAAGGAAGACAGCGATTTAAATGTACCAGTTGTGGGTACCATTTCACTGTGTTTAAAGAAGGTAAAAACATTGATCCATACTATGTGGTCAAGAGTTTACAGTTGTATATTGAAGGCATCAGCTTCAGAGAAATTGAACGCATTTTGGGCGTGAGCCATGTGAGTGTGATGAACTGGGTGAGACAATACGGAATTCAACGACCCGAAAACTTAGAATACCATCCCACGTATAAAGTCCTGAATCATGCTGAGCTAAAGGATTTGATGGCCGATAGAGCCGAATTAAAATCCGCAGGTTTTATGGTGACCGAGTTAGGCGATAAATTCATGGTCATCCGATGGGAAAGATTTAGAAAAACATCGGTGTATTAACTATACCATTACCGGAAATATATATACCATTTGCAATCGGCTTTTGCAATGCCCAATTTTAACCCATTGCATTGCTTAACAAACCCGATTGCTATGTCCATTAAACAACTCTTTACAACACTGGGGCTACTGCTGCTCCATCAAGTGGCGCAAGCCCAAGGCAGTGAAACCTATGGCTCTGGTTTAAAACTGAATTTAAATCCAGAGGGCAGCAAATACATTCGATTCATTGTATGGAATCAAATTTGGGCCCGCTCTATTCAAAACAATCCAGGCACACAAGTAAACGGCGAAACCCGCAATAACACATGGGATGTGGGCGCCAGACGTTTGCGTATTTTAACCTATGCACAAATTACGCCTAGGTATTTGGTGTTGGCGCATTTTGGTATCAATAACCAAACCTTTGCAACTGGCGGTGCATCAGGCGCTGCAGGCACAGGTGCTTATGGTGCTGGTAAAAAACCAGGCATTTTCTTTCATGATGTATGGAACGAATATGCATTGGTACCAGCAGTTAACCCTACAACAAAAAAAGCCAACAAGTACAATGTGTACATTGGTGGTGGCTTGCATTATTGGTGGGGCATCAGCCGCATGAGCAGTGCCAGCACTTTGAATTTTTTAACCATTGATGCACCAGTCATCAACTGGCCATTGGTTGAATTGAGCGACCAATTTGTAAGACAGTTTGGTTTTTATGCCAAGGGTAAATTGGGGAAACTCAACTACAGCTTGAGTTTGAATAAACCCTTTGCCACCAATGTTGCACCCGCAGTAGACGCTATTAAAGAACGCGTAGCGGTAGACAATAATGGGGATGCAAGGGCTGCCATCCAAGGTTATTTTGATTACCAGTTTTTAGATCAGGAAGCAAACGTGTTGCCATTTAGAGTAGGCACTTATGTTGGCACTAAAAAAGTATTCAACCTCGGCGCTGGTTTTTATCACCAAGCCAAGGGCACCAAAAGTGTCAATGGCAATGGAACAATTGCCCAACACGATATCAATTTATTTGGGTTGGATGCATTTGTGGATTTGCCGATTGGCGATAAGAAAAAGAATATGGCACTCACAGCTTACAGCGTGTTTTACAAATACAATTTTGGTCCGAACTATATCAGAACCGTAGGGATCATGAATCCAGCCAGCGGCTTTGATCCCGCCGTGGCGGCCAATCAGCGCAGCATCAACGGTTTTGGTAATAGCCGTTTTTTTGTAGGCACGGGTAATATCTGGTATACACAGGCAGGCTTATTGTTGCCCAAAACCAGTCAAACCAGTAAAGTTCGAATACAACCATTTGCGGCTTACACGTACAAGAAATTTGATTACCTCGATCAAACAGGCAACTACTTTGATATTGGTGCCAACTTTTTCTTAGATGGCCATCATGCAAAAATTACACCGCAGTACAGTACCAGACCACTCTACTATTTGCGCAATGGGCAAAGAGTGCGTGACGGCGCTTTAGGCGAATTCCTTCTACAATTACAAGTATATTTATAATGCTCACCTGCTAAACAAACCATATGAACACCACTAAAAAAACCTCACTCACCAGCGTCATCGGCGCATCCTCAGTAGGCACCATGATTGAATGGTACGACTTCTATATATTCGGAAGTTTGGCTACTGTAATTTCAACCAAATTTTTTCCGCAAGACAATCCAACGGCTGCGTTCTTAAGCACATTGGCCACATTTGCTGCAGGCTTTGTGGTAAGACCATTTGGGGCATTGTTCTTTGGAAGACTGGGCGACTTAATTGGTCGTAAGTACACATTCATGGTCACCCTTCTATTAATGGGTGGTGCCACTTTTTTAATTGGTTGTATACCATCTTATGAAACCATTGGGTTTATGGCACCGGTACTCATCTTATTGCTGAGACTCTTACAGGGCTTGGCATTGGGCGGAGAGTATGGTGGTGCAGCAACCTATGTTGCCGAACATTCACCGAACGGACAAAGAGGCTTTATGACTGCGTGGATTCAAACCACAGCAACGGTTGGTTTGTTTGTATCGTTGTTGGTAATCATGGGAACCCGCGCTGCATTGTCTGCAGAAGACTTTGACGCATGGGGTTGGAGAGTACCATTTTGGGTATCCATTTTAATGGTCTTGATTTCTTATTTGATCAGAAAAAATATGGAAGAGTCGCCAGTATTTGCCAAGGCAAAAGCATCGGGCAAAACCTCTACCAATCCATTGAAAGAAAGCTTCGGCAAAAAACTCAATTTCAAATTTGTATTGTTGGCATTGTTTGGTGCCGTGATGGGACAAGGGGTAATCTGGTACACAGGCCAGTTTTATGCCATGAGCTTTTTAGAAAAAACCATGAGCATTGATAAAGAGCAAGTAGACAGTTTAATGTTCATTGCACTAATGTTGGGCACCCCCTTCTTCTTAGTATTTGGATGGCTCAGTGATAAGATCGGCAGGAAATGGATCATGATGGCAGGAATGTTGATAGCCATTGTATCATACCGACCTATCTATGAAAATATGTACCAAACCACCAATGTGGCCAACAAGATAGAAGTCAGCAGCAGCAACAATATGCTGAATAATGTAAACACAGTTACCACGGTATATGCCGACAGCACCATAAGAAAGGAAATACAAAAAACCAATGCAGAAACTGGGGCCGTTACCACCACTGTAAAAATCAGCATCAACAGCAGCGATAAACAAAAACTGATTTTGTTGGTGTTCATACAAGTGTTGTTTGTAACCATGGTCTATGGTCCAATTGCTGCATTCTTAGTTGAAATGTTCCCAACCAAAATCCGATACACATCCATGAGTTTACCCTACCATATTGGGAATGGGGTATTTGGTGGATTGTTACCGGCTGTGGCTACTTATCTTGCCACCAATGCCAAGACCTCTGGTAAGGCCGATTGGTACCTAGAAGGCTTGTGGTACCCCATTGGTGTGGCAGCAGTGTGTTTGGTAATAGGGGTTATTTATATCAATGGCAAAGACAAAGAAATCAACGATTAAACCATTTTAAAAAAATACTGTTATGAATATTATTAAGAAAGTACTCGGCATCGTTTGGCTGGCATTAGGCTTAGCTGTTGGTTATTTTGGATTGACCATTTTAGGGATTCCTAAACTAACCAGTGGCAAACAAGACGACTTGGTTTTTGGTATTATTATCTGTTTTATCTTATTGCCCATTGTAGTAGGCGGATTATTGGTTTTTGGCAAGTACGCCTTACAAGGAGAATACGATTTAATAGACGATAACCCAGAACACGCACACTTTAAAGAGTAAATAGCACAAGCATAATCCCCCTATATACCCCAAGCAACAAGAATCCCTTCATGTAAATGGAGGGATTTTTTTTATATTCATAGCATGATGGCCACCCGAGAAAAAAAACACAAAAGCAAATTGCTTCTATTGGCGATATTGCTCATGGTGGTGCTGAATTTTCCACTGTTGTCAATTGCCAATCAACCCAAACTGATTGTTGGTATCCCCATGTTGTACTGGTATGTATTTCTATGGTGGGGCAGTATTGTAGCATTGGCCGGCATTGTAGTACACCATAAATACAAATCATGAGTACCAGCTTGATCATCCTTTGCGGCATCGGGTACTTGGTGCTTTTGTTTGTGATTGCCTCTTATGCGCAAAAAACCATTAACACCAGTCGGAACCTGGTTAACCACCCGTTCATTTATGCATTGAGCATGGGCGTGTATTGCACCGCATGGACTTATTATGGCAGTGTGGGAAGGGCCGCAACCGCGGGCATCGATTTTATTACGATTTACTTGGGACCAACCATCATGGCCATATTGTTTTGGCCCGTGTTGCGCAAAATATTGACCATCAGCAAAAGCTTGCGGATCACGTCCATTGCCGATTTTATCAGTACCCGCTATGGCAAAAATTTTTCAATTGGTATGGTGGTTACGCTGTTCTGTGTGTTTGGTGTTATCCCCTATATTGCTTTACAAATTAAAGCCATCACGAGTAGTATTGCAGTATTGCAACAGAGTGGAACTGCTAGTAATGCTACCCTTTATATTGCTTTATTTGCCACCATTATTTTATTTGTGTTTACCGTATTGTATGGCGCCAGAAGCGTGGATGCAGCAGAAAAACATCCGGGGCTCATGACCGTGATGGCATTTGAATCATTGGTGAAATTATTGGCCTTTTTAGTCATCGGCATTTACATCACGTATATTTTGTTTGACGGCATGGGTGATATATTTACGCGCATCGCCAATAGCCCACACCAGCATTTGCTCACCTTAAAAACAAGCAGTGGATATTCTGGCTGGATGAGCATGACCCTATTGAGTATGATGGCCATCGTGTTTTTACCGAGGCAGTTTCAGGTGAGCATCGTTGAAAACGTGCAAGAGCAACATTTAAAAATGGCGAGTTGGTTGTTCCCCTTGTACTTGATCCTCATCAATATTTTTGTATTGCCCATTGCAATGGGGGGATTATTGCTGCAAGGCAATACGGTCAATGCAGACTATTACGTGCTCTCTATTCCATTGTTCAACAACCAACCCTTGTTGGCCATGACCACTTGGATCGGCGGGTTATCCGCCGCTACAGGTATGATCATCATAGAAACAATTGCCCTCAGTATTATGATCAGCAATCACTTGGTCATTCCGTTGTTGTTGCGCAGCCAACAAAACCAAAACTGGAAGCAAGTGTCTTTACAGAGCAATATCTTAACCATCCGCCGATTGAGTATTGGTGCGGTATTGCTGTTAGCGCTGTTGTATTATTTGAATTTAGGCCAAGGCGAAAGCTTGGTATCCATTGGATTGATTTCATTTTGTGCCGTTGCACAATTTGCCCCCGCATTGTTTGGAGGCATTTATTGGAAAGAGGGCAATAAACAAGGCGCCATTGTAGGCATCATCATCGGATTCGTGGTGTGGTTTTTTACATTGGTATTGCCCGGTATGGTGAACAATGGCTTTTTGCCCAACAGCATTTTAACGGAGGGATTATTCGGAATCCAATGGTTGCACCCGCAACATTTGTTTGGCTTAACCCAATTTGATTCCATCAGTCATTCGGTGTTTTGGAGTTTGTTGTTGAATGTATCAGCGTATGTATTTGTATCGGTGTACAGTCAGCAAGGCTCACAAGAACAGTACCAAGCAGAAATTTTCACCAATATTTATAAGCATGGTGAAGTACAAGAAAATGGGTTGGTGTGGAAGGGGACCGCACAAATGCAAGACATCCGACATCTGTTGAAAAGCTTTGTGGGAGCGGAAAGAGCAGAAACGTTATTATCGGCCTATGCCAAGCGACATAAAATCAACCTACAAGAAAAACAAGTAGCCGATCCACGCATGATTGGATTTACAGAACGAATT
>JAIXYL010000150.1 GCA_027490265.1 Sediminibacterium sp. | reverse complement strand
TTGACCAATTCGCAACACCAAATGCTACAAGTCAACGAAGCTTGGTTCAATTTTTCTGGAATGGTATTAGCCGATATACATAACAATGGATGGCTTAAACTAATTCATCCAGAAGACTATGATAAAGTAATTGGAGAGCGGCAGGAAGCTTTTTTAATTCAGCAGCCTTATGCGCTGGTATTTCGGTACAAAAAATTTGATGGGAGTTATCGATGGTTGCAAATGAAAGGGCATCCATTGTATGACGAAGTCGGTGCTTTTTTCGGTTATTCTGGTGTTGCATTAGATATTACTTCTGTTAAAGAAGCGCAAATTCAAATTAAACGCCAACAAGAATTAATGGAGAGTACCAAAATTGAGTTTGGGAAATTCACAAAAATCGCACAAAAAATTGGCAGCATCATCATCATGTGTAATGCCGATAATCGCATTACTTGGGTGAATGATGCTTTTGTTAAAACAAGTGGGTATACACTAAAAGAAGTGAGTGGAAGAACCCCTGGCAGTTTTTTGAAGGGCCCAGAAACCAATAAAGAAACCTTAAACAGAATTCGGAAAGTCATTGAATTGGGTAAAGGCATCAGAACAGAGATTTTATATTATACCAAAGCTGGTAAAGCCATTTGGCTTGATTTGATGATTGAGACCTTGTTTGATAAGGATGGGTTGGTTACAGGATATATTACGATTCAAAAAGACATTACCTTAAAAAAAATCTCTGAGAAAGAGGTCTTGGAACAAATGAATCATCTGAAGAAAATTTCATTCATTACATCACACGAATTGAGGCATGAGTTTTCTAAAATTTTACAATTGTTGCAAACAGCAAAATTTCAAGACCATAATGTAGCAACTTATGCGCAAATTTTTGCTGATATTGAATATTCAGCCAATTTAATGAACGACACGATTTTTAAATTGAATGACCAGATCAACTTTGCGTCTTCTAATAGTATTTCATTAAATAAATACTTATTGAACCAAGCAATTGAAGAAATCTGTTTGGTGGATGATGATCATTTGGTGAATAAGCTCAATGAATTAATCATTCGCAATGTAATGCCATCCATGCCTGTTCAAACTTTTGACCATATTGATACTGCTTTACAATACGTCAAGGAGAACCCCAATACCAAAAGGAAAATTTTCTTGGACTTGAATTTTGCAGGTAGGTCTGGGTGGGATTTTTTGCATGAATATGAAAAATTGAGTCAACCATGGCCAATTGTGATTTTAACCTCTTCAATTGATCACGTTGATTACGAACGGTCTAAAAAATTTGCCAATGTCACACATTTTATTACTAAGCCATTGACGATTGAACAGTTTGAAAAATTAAGTGAGATGGAACATCCAATGGTACACTAATCAATGGGTCTTGTATTTTGCCATCCAATTAAAATAACGCCTACAATAACCAATAAGGTACCAATGATTTGTGCCATTAAGATGGGTTCATTTAAAAAAATGGCCGCTTGAATAATGGTAGATACAGGCCCAATGCTTGTAATGATTGATACATTGTTGCTGCCAATTTTTTTCATGCCACTGCTGATCATAAAGGAAGGCACAACTGTTGCAACAATGGCTAATGCGATGCTGTAACCCCATAATTGCTGGCTCATTTGTACAGACTTCCATTGTTGCTGACTTAAAAAATGAATGAATACTCCAGCTGTAGCCGATAACATGGCATAAGCCGTGTACTTTGTTGCGCCAGCTTTCACCACCATTTTACCAGTACCTACTAAATAAAATGAATAGGTCACCGCACAAAGAAAAACCATCAATGATCCAAAATAAAATTGAGCATTGTGTTGAACTGTGCCAAGCTCTGCATAATAGGCTAACCCAATGCCTGCATAAGTGAGCAATAAAGCAATGACTTGTAGCCAACTCAATTTGCTTTTGAAAAGCCAAGTGTTCAACAACACCGCAAATGTGGGGTATAAGAAAAGAATCAGCCGCTCTAATCCCGCAGAAATATATTGTAATCCAATGAAATCGAATAAGCTGCTTAAATAGTATCCCAATATACCCAAGGCTATGATCCAATACCAATCGCGCTTGCTCAAAGGTTTTGCTTGGTCTTTTTTCGATGCCAACCAGGCTGCTACCAAGTAAAATGGCAGTGAGAGCAACATTCTTAAACTCAATAAAGTTAATGCGTCTACACCTGTATGTCGGAATGCCAATTTTACCCAAATGGCTTTGGTTGAAAACAAAATAGCTCCGCCAATACTTAACAAAAAGCCTGAATAAAAATATGCGGAGCGTTTAGACAAAGTCATGTTAAACACTCACATTAAAATCTCTTAATGCGTCGTTTAAACTGGTTTTTAAATCGGTGCTTGGTTTGCGTTGTCCAATGATTAATGCACAACTCACTTGGTATTCACCTGCATTGAATCGTTTAGTATAACTGCCTGGAATCACGACACTTCTAGCGGGTACGCGTCCTTTCATTTCAATAGGTGTATCCCCACTTACATCAATGATTTTTGTGGATTGCGTCAACACAACATTAGCACCTAAAACCGCTTCTTTTTCAACAATAACACCTTCTACTACAATGCACCTGCTGCCAATAAAACAACCGTCTTCAATGATCACTGGGCTGGCTTGTAATGGTTCTAATACGCCACCGATGCCAACGCCACCACTTAAGTGTACGTGTTTGCCAATCTGCGCACAACTGCCCACAGTAGCCCAAGTATCTACCATCGTGCCTTCATCAACATAGGCGCCAATATTGACATAGCTTGGCATGAGTACAACATTCTTGGCAATATAAGCACCATATCTTGCTGTTGCAGGTGGCACAGCTCTTACCCCCAACTCTTTATAATTTTTCTTCAATAACATTTTATCGTAAAACTCAAATGGTGGCATTTCCCAGGTTTGCATCTCTTGAATGCCGAAATACATCAAGATGGCTTTTTTAACCCATTCGTTTACCACCCAACCATCCAATTCAGGACTGGCCACTCTTAATGCGCCTTTGTCAACTGCTTCAATCACTTCTCTTACTGCATCACTGTATTTGGGCTCTTTTAATAAGGCTCTGTCATTCCAAGCTTCTAACACTAATTCCTTAGGCATATATCAAATTTTAGCAAAAGTACAGTTTTTCAGTTTTTTAAATGTATGTGTTGAATTATAGGCTTATCCTTAGTTTTGTTGCATGCAAAAGGTGCTCATTATTCAAACAGCATTTATTGGGGATGTGGTATTGGCAACAGCGATGTTAGAGTCTTTGCATCAAGCGTATCCCAATGCAGCCATTGATATATTGGTTAGAAAGGGTAATGAATCACTCTTTGTCAATCATCCTTTTTTGCATCAAGTCTTGGTTTGGGAAAAACAAATAAATAAATACAAGCATTGGTGGAAAGTTTTGCAGCAAATCAGACAAACGCAATACGATGCGGTGATTAACTTACAGCGATACGCTGCAACTGGATTATGGACGGTGTTTTCGAATGCGAAGCAGACGATAGGGTTCGATAAAAATCCCCTCAGCATTGGGTTTGCAAAAGTGGTCAAACACCAAATGGGATCAAATACTGGACTGCATGAAATTGAACGCAATCAACTGTTATTAGCTACCTGGCCCGAAACCAAATTGCAATTGCCCAAACTTTATCCCAGCGCAGCAGATATGGCTTCCGTGGCAATGTATAAAACAATGCCTTATATCTGTATTGCCCCTTCTTCGGTATGGATGACCAAACAATTTCCTCCAGACAAATGGGTTGCATTTTTACAACAATTGCCCAAACAATTGGTGGTCTATATTATGGGGGGGAGCAACGACGCCGCTTTATGCGAAACAATTCTAGAACAAAGCCAACACCCGAATGCGCATAATCTGGCCGGGAAATGCAGCTTTTTACAATCGGCAGCACTGATGAAAGATGCTGTAATGAATTATGTAAACGATTCTGCACCAATGCATTTCTGTTCAGCCGTGAATGCCCCTGTTGCAGCGATTTATTGTTCTACAATTCCCGCATTTGGTTATGGTCCATTGAGTACCAAAAGTTTTGTAGTTCAAATCAATCAAACATTGGCCTGCAGACCCTGTGGCTTGCATGGCAAAGCCCAGTGCCCTGAACACCATTTTGATTGCGGGCATAAAATAGAGATCGCGCAATTAATGCGTTGCCTGCCCGCTTCAAACTAAACAATCTTACATTTGCAGGCATGACCGTTCAATTCAGCGATACAGAAGCCGCTATTTTTAAGCAGATTGGTGCAATGGCCGATCAAATGCAAATGCCTTGTTATTTAATTGGAGGCTTTGTAAGAGACAAGTTAATTGGCAGAAATACCAAAGATGCTGATATCGTTTGTTTGGGTGACGGCATTGCGCTGGCACATGCATTTGCTGCCCAATTGAACCCAAAACCAGTTGTAGCTTATTTTAAAAATTTTGGAACGGCACAAATAAAATTGGATCAATTTGATATTGAATTCGTTGGTGCAAGAAAAGAGAGCTATCAACAAAACAGTCGAAAGCCAGAAGTCAAAGAGGGGAGTTTAGCGGATGATCAAAATCGCCGCGATTTTACCATCAATGCATTGGCCATTGCATTAAATCAAGATCAGTTTGGTCAGTTATTGGATCCCTTTAATGGCATAGAAGCCCTTGCACAAAAAATCATACAAACCCCTTTAGCGCCCAGTCAAACATTTAGCGATGACCCTTTACGGATGCTCAGAGCAATTCGTTTTGCAGCCCAATTACATTTTACCATTGATCCTAATACCTTCAATGCTATTGCCGATAACTTACACCGAATGTCTATTGTAAGTCAGGAAAGAATCACCGATGAGTTAAACAAAATCATGTTGTGTTCACAACCATCTATTGGGTGGGATTTGCTGTACAAGTCTGGTTTGTTAAATATTATCTTTCCGCAAATGGTGGATTTGCATGGGGCGGTATACATTGACGGGAAAGGCCATAAAGATAATTTTTATCATACCCTTCAGGTATTAGACAATATTGCCCAACATACCAATTCGCTATGGTTAAGATGGGCTGCATTATTGCACGATATCGGAAAGCCCGCCACGAAGAAATTTGAGGAAGGGCATGGGTGGACTTTTCATGGGCATGAAGTAGTTGGGGCCAGAATGGTCCCCAAAATCTTTTCTAAGTTAAAATTGCCCATGCATGAACCCATGCGTTACGTACAACAATTGGTACTGTTGCATTTGAGGCCCATAAGTTTAACCAAAGACAATATTACTGATAGTGCCATCAGACGCTTATTGTTTGATGCGGGTGAACATATAGATGATTTAATGGTGCTTTGCGCTGCGGATATTACCAGCAAGAATCAACAAAAAGTTAAACGATATCTGCAGAATTTTGAATTGGTAAAGGAACGGATGCAGCAAGTAGAAGCCCAAGATCAATTGCGAAATTGGCAACCGCCCATTACTGGTGAATTGATCATGGAAGTATTTGGCTTAACCCCTGGCAGACAGGTTGGTCAAATCAAAGATGCCATCCGGGAAGCCATACTAGATGGGCTGATTCCTAATCAGTATGAAAAAGCTTATCAGTTTATGTTAGAAAAAGGGGCAGAATTGAATCTAAAACCCGTTAAATAATCGCTATTTTGCAGCCCAATCATTAAATCTTGGCTTGATGGCTGTTTTAAAATTCAGAATTTATTTAGAAGAGGACGACGCGGTTTATCGTGATATCGTCATTAAGCATAACCAGTTTTTTCTGGATTTGCATTTTGCTATTTTGAAATCATTTGAATTTGATTCAAAACACCAGGCCACATTTTTTAGAAGCAATGATCGTTGGTTGCGTGGTAGAGAAATCAGTTTTGAAAAATACGATAAAGCCTATCGTGTAGATCCTTTGTTAATGGCAGATACAACGATTGGCTCTGAAATACAAGACGTGAATCAAAAATTCATTTATGAATATGATTTCGCCAAGGGCTGGGTATTTTTAGTGGCATTGATTGGTGTAAATAAAGAAGAGAATCCTAAACTGACGTATCCTGCAGTTTCTAGGGTTGAAGGCATTGGCCCTCAACAATATGGCACCAAGAGTTTATTGGGAGACAAGTTTGCTGACATCGAAGAAAAATATGATTTAAATGAGGCTGCTGATGGATTTGGTGAAGAAGGAGAGGAAGCCCCTAGTGAAGCAGATGGAGATGATGATGGTATAGGTGGCGAAGAACAAAGAGATGATTTTGACAATTAAACCCACTGTTTATATTATTGCTGGCCCTACCGCTGTAGGTAAAACTGCAGTGGCTGTAGCACTTGCAGAGCAGTTGCAAACCGAAATTATTTCTGCGGACTCTCGCCAATGTTTTTCGGAATTGGCCATTGGAGTAGCAAGACCAAGTCGTGAGGAGCTTGCTGCTGTTAAACATCATTTTATTGCAGACCATTCAGTAGCTGAAGATTTGAATGCAGGATATTTTGAACAATACGCACTCAATCAAACAACCAAGATCTTAGCGCAAAACAAACCAGTTGTAATGGTTGGTGGTACTGGTTTGTACATCCGTGCATTTCGTGAAGGCATTGATCCCATGCCCCAGATAGACCCACAAGTCAGACAAGACATCATTGATGCCTACCAGAAAAAGGGATTGGTTTGGCTTCAAGCAGAACTAAAACACAAAGACCCTGCTTTTTGGGCAGTAGCAGAACAAGCCAATCCACAGCGATTAATGCGGGCTTTAGAAGTATTGCTTGCCACTGGTCAATCCATCATGCATTTTAGAACCGCCCAAAAAAAAGCGCGTGATTTTGATATGGTGTACATTGGACTTGACATGCCAATGGAGCAGTTAACTACTAGAATCAATGCAAGAGTTGATCAAATGTTTGCAGATGGATTGATGCAAGAAGCCGCTGCTGTAATACAGTATCGACACAAACCTGCTTTGCAAACGGTTGGTTACAAAGAAGCGTTTCAACTATTAGATGGCAGTATTACAGAAGCTGAAGCCATGCGATTAATAAAAGTGCATACCCGTCAATATGCTAAAAGACAAATGACTTGGTTTAAAAAAGAGGCCGGCATTCATTGGATCAATATGGTTGACAGTTCAGCAGCAACTATTGCAAAAGCGATTCAGCTTAATAAATATTGACTTCTCTTTCTAATTCAATATTAAATTCTTTAGCCACCCTTTCAATAATGTTTGATGAGAACGCATAAATGGCTTCTCCACTTGCATTGCCATAATTCACCAATACCAAAGGTTGTAGAGGGTAGCAACCAACATCACCCAATCGAAATCCTTTGAAGCCTGCTTGTTCAATTAACCAAGCAGCTGGAACTTTGGTTGTATTTGTCTGGCTAATTGGAAAGCCAGGGATCTGAGGATACTTCAGTTTGATCGCTTCAAATAACTGATCCGGTATAATTGGATTTTTAAAAAAGCTGCCTGCATTGCCAAGCACTTTTGGATCGGGCAGTTTTTGTTGTCTGATTTGTATGACAGCTTTTGCAATAGACGCCATATCAGGTGTGGTAACCTTCATTTGTTCTAAAGCTTGTTCAATATTGCCATAGCTGGTATTGTAGATGGGTTGCTTTCGCAGTTTAAATGTTACAGAAAGGATGATGTATTGGTTGCGTAATGCATTTTTGAAAATACTGTCTCTGTAACCAAATTGACAGTCGGCATGTTGAAAAACCTGAATATGCTTGTCCTGTACATGAATGGCTTCTAAGCTTTCAAATACATCTTTAATTTCAACACCATATGCCCCAATATTTTGCATAGGAGAAGCCCCAACATTGCCAGGGATTAAACTTAGGTTTTCAATGCCTTGGTACTGTTGTTCCACACAATAACAAACAAATTCATGCCAGTTCTCACCAGCCATTGCTTTTACATAATAGTATGTGTCGTCTTCTTTTTCTAATGTAATCCCTTTTAAGGCATTCTGTAAAACCAGGCCATCAAAGTCTTTGGTAAACAATACATTGCTGCCACCACCTAATACCAATAAAGGGGTTTGCTGTTTCTGTTGCCAATCGAGGACAGACAAGATGTTGTCTATAGCATTTGCTTTGCAGAAATATTTGGCCTTTACATCAATGCCAAAACTATTTAAGCGGGTCAATGAAAAAAACGATTGAATATGTTCCATTAATAAATTGGATCTGCATTAGGAATGATATGAACCGATCGATATCGCTTATTGTTTTGAATGATGACCGTTTGTTGGTGAATTGCCATTTTACACGCATTCACTGTAGCGGCATCTTTGGGTAGTTTTAACAATATCTCCCAAATATATTGATTTCGGACGCGATCAACCAAGGGTTGAGAAGGGCCATTGATATATGCTCCAAATTGGCTCATTAAGCCTTGCTGCATGATATTGGCGGCTTCTTCTGCAATATGTTTCTCCTTGTGTTTAAAGACAACTTGAATCAATCTGGTATATGGTGGATATTGAAAGGTTTGTCTGTTTTCAATTTCAAAATGATACAACGCTGGATAATCATGTGTCTGTACAAATTGCAATACCGGATGCTTTAGATTGCTGACTTGTACCATCACTTTACCCAATCCATCTTTCCTGCCTGCTCTTCCGCTCACTTGTTCCATTAATTGGTACGCTCGTTCATTCACTCTAAAATCGGTAAAGTTTAAAATACCATCGGCGTCTATAATCCCCACCAGACTCACGTTTTCAAAATCCAATCCCTTAACTACCATTTGTGTGCCAACCAAAATTTGAATGCGATTTTGTTCAAATAGCTTGATTAAATTATCATGATCGTGTTTGCCTCTGATGCTGTCATAATCCATCCTGGCAATCACTGCTTGCGGAAATGCTTCTGCAACTAATTCTTCAATTTTTTCAGTACCAAAATTCTTTTGAATAAAGTGATGACTGCCGCAAGCTAAACAGGTTTGCAAAACAGGATAAGTAGTGCCACAATAATGACAAGATAATTTTTGTTTGCCCTTATGAAAAGTAAGGGTAACATCGCAATGATTGCAATGCGGAATCCAGCCGCAGGTATCACAAATCAAATAAGGTGCATACCCTCTTCTGTTTTGAAATAAAATGATTTGTTTTTTTTGGTTGAGAGCTGTTTGAATGCCTTCTAATAAAGTTGGGGATAAAGGATGCGCTTGTCTTTGTTTGACTGGAATTTGCTTTAAATCAATCAATTCAATTGTAGGCATGGCAACATCACCATATCTTTCCATCAATGGGACTAATCCGTATTTATGTTGTTGAACATTGAAATAGGTTTCAATGGAAGGCGTTGCTGATCCCAGCAATACTTTGGCTTTAAACAAAGACGCATAATAAATGGCTGCGTCTCGGCTATGGTATCTTGGGGCTGGGTCCTGTTGTTTGTATGATGCATCGTGTTCCTCGTCGCAAATGATTAAGCCTAAATTTTGAAAGGGCAGGAACAAAGCAGATCTGGCGCCAAGTACAACCTGTGTTTCACCCGAGTTGATTTTATTCCAAATTTCAACCCTTTCGTTTGGATTGAATTTTGAATGGTAAATGGCAATATGTCCGCCTAAACTTTTTTGCAATCTTCTGATCATTTGAGCCGTAAGTGCAATCTCTGGTAAAAGATACAAGACCTGCTTTCCGGCTTTTATTTCTGCTTCTATCAATTTCATGTACACCTGCGTTTTACCGCTTGAGGTAATGCCGTGTAATAAACAAACTGTTTTTGTGTCAAACACCTGATGAATGGCTGTCAGGGCTTTGTTCTGAGCAGGGGATAATTCAAAGTCTAGTTGTAATAGTTTTGGCAAACTGGGTAATCTGTCTGCATTTTTTTTCTCTGTGATGAGAATGCCTTTTTCAATTAAACCTTTTAGCTGTGCTAAAGATGCATTGGCTTTTTTCAATAAGTCTGACTGGGTAACAAAGCCAGTTGTTTGTTTAAGATGCAAATAAGCCAATAACAGTTCCATTTGCTTAGGCGCCCTGCTCCAATTATTGAGCAGTTGTTCTAATGCTTGTTCTTGTGCATAGCTGGGATGTAGGAGCACAAAGGTTTCTGTCTTTTGTTTGTATTTTTCTTTTAGTTCTTCCCAAACAAAACAAACGCCTTTTTCAACCAACTTTTTAATGACTGGATAAGTATGATGAATGTCTAATAATTGTTGAACCTCACTGATTTTAAGTTCGCCTTTTATTTCCAAAGCTTCTGCAACAATAAATTCAGCATCAGATAAGTCACTGAAATCAAGGGAGCGTTCTTCATTCCATTGCAATACACTTTCACTGGATAATTTTAAATTAGCTGGAATGGCAGCTTGCATGACTTCGCCTTCTGTACACATATAATACTGCGCCATCCATTCCCACAGTTTCAACTGCGTTTCGTTTACAACAGGCTTGCTGTCTAAAATATTTAAAATGGGTGCTGGTGTAAAGGAAGGTGGAATGCTGGAGACTATTTTTTTAATGATGCCAGCATACTTTTTGTTTTTGCGAAGTGCCACTTCTACTCTGATGCCAGGCATGATGGCTGCCTGCATATTGGCTGGTACTTCCCATGTATAATTTTTGGGCAGGGCAAGTGGTATGATGACTTCAACAAACAATGGACAATTTTAAACAAAAATACGTTTATGGTGTGGGATAACTGATATAACGTTTAAGGCCAGCTTCCATCAGGTCGTATACTTTCTGCCGAAGTGCTGGTAGGTCTTTCATTGTTAGTCCATCTACTGGTACTTCTTCTAAGTATACCACACGGTTGAGGCCCGGGGTTAGTTCAAATAATGACCGATAATGCATTCTATGTAATGTATCAACCAATAATAATGGTTTAATGGGGGTTTGTGTTTCAATGGCAATTCTAAACGCCCCATCAAAAAATGACTTAAGCGGTTGTTTGGTTTCATTAAATGTGCCTTCAGGAAAAATAATTATGGAGATTCGATTTTTAATGGCTGCTTTTAATGCACGTACACTCTTGGCCCTGGTTTCTGCATTTTTCCTGTCAACCAAAATGACTGCTGCTCTGTAAATCCAACCAAAGACGGGTACTTTCACCATTTCGTATTTACCCAATGCGCGGATTGGTTGGTGAATAGCCAAGACAATTGGCGGTATATCCATATACGAAATATGGTTGGCAACAAAAATATATTGCTGATTGATATTGTGGGGATGTTCATATACTTCTTGGTGTTTTACGCCAATGGTATAGTACCAAAGTTGCGCCCAAATTCTACAACAGCGATACACCAAATTGCCGCCTTGCACTTTGCCTGCAGTGATGGCCAACATGGCAAAAGGGAATACCAATAGCATGGCCATCACAAAAGTGAGCAACCCATAGATGGAGAAAACAAATAAGCCAATCTTTCGCAACAATGCCATAAGGGGCAAAAGATATTAAAGAGTTTAGCGATTACCAAAAAAATGCCCATGATGGCTTATACGCGATAGGCACTTGTTATGGTATTCATATCTTTTGATTCTAATAAAGAATGCCCCATGAGGTATTCATCAACTTTTCTAGCACATTCCCTGCCTTCACTGATGGCCCAGACCACCAAGCTTTGGCCCCTGCGCATATCGCCAGCAACAAAAACTTTTTGAATATTGGTTTGATAATTTTTTTCATCCGCTTTTACATTGCCGCGCTGGTCTAATTCAATTTCTAATTTATCAATCAACCCTTCTTTTTGTGGGCTCACAAAACCCATTGCTAATAATGCCAATTGACAGGGGATGTCTTTTTCTGACCCTGGAATTTCAACAAAGCCAACTGTCTTGCCATCTTCTGTTGTTTTCCATTCTAATTCAACCGTACGCAAAGCCATTAATTGCCCTTCGGCATTTCCCAAGAATGCTTTTGTGGCGATGGCCCATTCACGATGAACGCCTTCTTCATGTGATGAAGTTGTTTTTAAAATAAAGGGATACTGTGGCCAAGGCATATTAGCTGTTCTTGACGATGGGGGCTTGGGCAGTAACTCAAACTGCGTTACACTGGCTGCTTTTTGTCGATTGGCTGTACCAATACAATCGCTGCCTGTATCACCACCACCAATTACTACTACCTGTTTATTGGTGGCTAAAATAGGTGCCCCTTCTGCCTGCAAATCAGACACGCGTTGGTTCTGTTGTTTTAAAAAGTCCATGGCAAAGTGAACGCCATTTAAATGTCTGCCCTCAATGGCCAAATCGCGAGGGATGGTAGACCCACCAGCAAGTACAATGGCACTAAACTCTCTCAATAAATCATTGATGCTGATATTTACACCTACATTGGCATTGCATTTAAACACCACCCCTTCGGCTTCCATTAATTGAATTCTACGGTCTACAACCCATTTTTCCAATTTAAAATCTGGGATACCATATCTTAACAAGCCACCTGGTGCTTGGTCTCTTTCAAATACGGTCACTTGATGGCCTGCATAATTTAATTGTGCTGCTGCAGCCAGCCCTGCTGGTCCTGAGCCAATCACGGCCACTGTTTTACCTGTGCGCGTTAAAGGTTTGAAAGGCTTGACCAATCCTTTTTCAAAAGCTGTTTCAATAATATGTTTTTCAATTTCCTCTATAGCAACAGGCGGCTGATTGATGCCCAAAACACAGGCTGATTCACAAGGAGCCGGACAAATTCTGCCGGTGAATTCAGGGAAATTGTTGGTTGATGACAAAATCTCGTAAGCTTCTTCCCAATTTTCTTTATAGACAGCGTCATTAAATTCAGGAATGATATTGCCTAATGGACAACCATTGTGGCAGAAAGGCACGCCACAATTCATGCATCTGGCACTCTGTTCATTCAACGCTTTTGCGGAAAAAGGGGTTACAAATTCCTTGTAATGCAATACTCTTTCGGACGGCGCTTGCTTTGTAGGAGCCGCACGATCAAATTCTAAAAAGCCAGTTGGTTTACCCATTGATTAAATTTTATTCAACACAGATACTGTGTGTTTATTTGCCAATACTTTTTTATAATCTGTTGGAAACACTTTAATAAAGTGCTGCAGTTGATTCTCAAAATCATTTAACATGAATGCCGCTAATTTGCTGTTGGTATAAGCGTGGTGTTGTTGTATCATTTGTTTCAATAATTGTGCATCATCTTGGCCTAAAGGATCAAGCTCAATCATTTCCATATTACAATGTTGGGCAAATTGATTAGCACTGTCGTATACATAGGCAATACCACCACTCATGCCTGCACCAAAATTTCTGCCGGTTGGTCCGAGTATTACGGCAACACCCCCTGTCATGTATTCGCAACCATGATCCCCAATGCCTTCAACCACTACGGTGGCCCCTGAATTTCTTACCGCAAATCTTTCACCAGCTTTACCGCAGATATAGGCTTCTCCGGATGTTGCACCATATAAAGCAACATTTCCAATGATGCTGTTTTGTGCAGCAGTGAATTGAGCTTTAACATCAGGATAAACCACCAATGTAGCCCCACTTAAGCCCTTGCCAAAATAATCATTCGCATCGCCTTCTAATTCAAGCTTCAACCCCTTGGTATTGAAAGCGCCAAAGCTTTGACCAGCCGTGCCTTTGAACTTGAAATGAATGGTGTCTTTGGGCAATCCA
>JAIXYL010000144.1 GCA_027490265.1 Sediminibacterium sp. | reverse complement strand
GAACCAGTACTGTTTTCTTCGTGGTCTAAGAATTCCTTACCAGAAGTAATATTGCCAATGCCTAAAGGACCACCTAAATTTTCACGGAAACGATCGGTGAAATAAAATTCACCACCACCGGGTCCCTCACCATTGCCTGCACCCGCAGAACTATTGGTGCCATCTGAACCATTATTCTCTAAAGTAAAACTTGTATAAGTGCCGTTATTGCTGGCTTTTAAGATATCACCAGCAGCATTACCAGTATATAAAGTAACACCAGTAGTACCCAAATTCTGGTTACCAGTTTGGTGGCCTGTACGGTCCATTAAACCAATAATCATTGCACCGTCAGAAGGATTAAACTCAATACTGGTTAACATGGGTTGAGGATAAACAGCGGTATTCGGATTGCCAGCCAAGGTTAATTCAGCAAAGGTTCTAGCCCATGGGTGCCATGAACCTTGAGACGCAATTGATTCGTTAATGGTGCCATTCGGGTCAATATAATCCGTATTAAAGTTTACATTGAAACCAGTATTAATACTTGCTTTTCTATTGTAAGTTAAAGGCGCATCTAAAACAGTGGTGAATGTCTCAGCACCAGGTGTAGCACTCGCATCAACTTTTAACACCAACATTTTTAATTCGTTTCTGTCAACACTTGAATTATCTGGTTTAACACCATCTAATACACCGCCAACATAAATTGCCCCTCTATAATATTTAACAGCAAATGGTCTGAAGCTGCTATTGCCTTCCACAACTGGGAAAGCATTGTAAGCAACAATTTGAGATGCCAAAGTTGGAGCGGTACCATTCACACCAATGTCTACTCTCCAAAGTTTGCGATCGTTTAAGTTAATTAAATATAAATAGCGACCGTCGTCAGAAATGGTCATACCACCAATACCTTTTTTACCAACTTCAGTAAATGCTAAAGCGTCGTAGTTAGGTAATCTGAAATCAAAATCACCAGGATTAAAGTTTCTACCAGGAATGGTGCCAGCATTGAAAGCAGGGTTAACCGCATTTAAATCAACAAATGAAGTCGTATTGGTTTTATTGGTTGTTGCTTTTGCGTTATTGGTTACATAAATACCGTTCATGCCTAAGGGGCCCATTGAAACATGGCGCTTCACATAAGCAGCATAAAATACTTTGTCTGCTTTTCTGCTGTATGCGGTTGCCCAAACAGAACCAATTTGTCCCATATCTGCAATGATATCAGCTGGAGCCACTGCATCGTAATTGAAAGCATAAGCACCATCACCTTGTTTTGCATCATACCAGTTGCCATTGTCTACTTGGTTATTACCATTGGTGTATGTAGGCAAAATGATTCTTGCATTTAAATTATCAACGTAATCTCCAGGGTAGTTAATGCCAAAATCCGCAGTAGTAACAGGAGCAGTAACAAATTGAACACTTGTTTTATTGTTGGTGCCAAAAGGTGCAGTAAAGTCTGCTAATTGCCAACCACTGAATTCAAGTCTTACTTTAGTGCCAGGTGCAATCACACCAGCAGAAAAACTATACGCACCACTTGCATTAGAAGTAGTTGAACCCAACAAAGCACCAGTGTTATCGTAGGCTTTTACAGTAACGCCTGCCGCACCTGGTTCATTGTAAGAAGCGGTATTGTTTTTTGCCCCATTTGCATTGAAATCTCTGTATACAACACCGCTAACTTGCGCATTAATTGTGTTGAATGAACCCAATAGCAAAAAGGCAGCAATAAACGCCATGAGGTAAACACTTTTCAAGGTGTTGGCCTGAATTTTTAGGGAGGAGTAAAAACTGCGCATAATCTGAATTTATAATAAGGTAAAAATTGCGATATTTTATATCACTAAAGGTAGTTACAAAAGCAGTTTTTTGAGCAAAAAGTATCTTTAAATCAGCGTTAAAAGCCAAATATACCAACCCCTTTGTATGTTTTTAAGCCTTTAAAACAGGCTTAAATGGCTAAAAATTTATATTTATGGTCTTTATACGGAATGCGCCAATTGCAGTACATTTAAATTATTAATTTCTTTTTGTTGAAAAAACATCACTTTTTTTCGTGCTTATTGATGGTGGTCATGGCAACAAATGTCTGGCAACTGAAAGCGCAACAAGCCATTAAACCATGTCAAAAAGAGCCTGCATTTATTAGAACCTTGGGGTATGATCCGCTATGGACAGGCTTAAGTACTTCCGAAAGAACTGCCATCGGAATCAGTTTGGTGGCATTTGACAAACAACCTGGCCAAACAGCCCCTAATGCGCAATCAATCAAAGCGTCTGTATATCAACATCCCAGTTGGAAAACAGCAGGGTATTTATCAACCATTACACTGGATGTTTGGGGCAATGTGTATACCATTCCAGCGCCACTTATTTCGATGTTGTACAATAAAACAGAAAAATTAAATACGATTTATAAAATTGATGCAAATACTGGCGAGATGAATGAATGGGTTTCCTTGCCCTTTGCAGGTAAACCCGGCTCCACCAATCCATATGGATTGTTAGGGATTAATTATGATTGTACAGACCATTTGATGGTTGCTTCAACAGTGGCAGGCTCAGATCGTTATAATGAAAAAGGCGTCATACATCTGTTAAACACCAATACCAAAAAAATCACCGACACTTTAAACAATATAGACGCAATGGGCTTGGGCTTTGCCATTGATGAGCAGCAACAAAAGCGTTTGTATTTTGGAAAGACCAGAACTGGTGATATTTATTCGATAGTAGTAAAACGAGGCGGCAAGTTGCAAAAAGCCAGCTTACGTAAAGAATTAAGTTTAGATGGATATGGACCAAGAGGAGATGATAAAGCAAGGAAGATTAAATTTGAAGGCAATCAATTAGTCATCACTGGAACGGCATTCAACTACAATTTGCAAGCCTCAAGTGAAAAACCTGAAACAGTCTATACCTTTGTTTGGATGCCCCAACAAAAAAAATGGGGCTTGATTGATTATCGATAGGCATGAAGCAAGCAACAATTTTGTACGGGTTGATTATAGCTGTTGGATTAGCCAGCACACTCTGTTTACACGGACATTCAAATGCCAATGAGACGGTGCAAAAAGCTCGCATAAAGCTCGGCCGATATTTGTTTTACGACACCAGATTATCTTACAATGAAACCAAGGCCTGTGTGTCTTGTCACGATCCCAAGATGGCTTTCACAGATGGGTATCGACAATCCTCTGGTGCCGACGGATACAATGTTAAACACAATGCCATTTCGTTGATCAATGCTAGGTATAGAACCACCTATACTTGGACTGATTCTAGTATTAAAGATTTGACATCACAATTGCATTTCCCTTTTTTTAACACACACCCTGTTGAGTTGGGTTGGGCGAATCATGAACCTCAAATCCTGCAAAGATTTGCAACAAATGCTTTGTATCAACAACTGTTTGCAAAAGCATTTCCTGGAAACAAACAACCATTTCAATTGGCGCAAGTTCAAACAGCATTGGTAGCATTTGAAGGGCAATTGGTGTCATATGGATCTGCCTATGATCGGTATTTAAGCGGACAAGCCACTGCCTTAAATCCATCAGCAAAAGCTGGATTGGCATTGTTTAATTCTGCCAAACTAAACTGTAATCAATGTCATCAATGGACAAAACCATTTCAAACAGAACCCTCTATTTTTTATCAAGGCATTCGAGTGCCTTCATTGCGCAATGTCATGCTGACTGCACCCTATATGCACAATGGGCAATTTGACGACCTTTTTCAAGTATTTAAACACTATGAAACAAGTCGACAAATTATTTTAAATAAGCAAGAAGAACAGCAACTGATGGCATTTTTATCTGCTTTAACTGATACGAGCTATCTTAGCAATACCGAATTACTCAACCCATTTCAATATCGATAGGCTATGCAGAGCTTTCAATCATTCATTATAAGTATGCTGCTATTGCTTGTTGCAGAACCATTGATTGCACAACAGCAAAAACAGCCCATCAAAAAATCGACAAGCAAAAAAATCGTTCAGCCTAAACCGACTGCTGTTTATTTAAATGAATATAGAGCAGGATTGATGAGCCCATCAACTATTGATACAGCAAGGTTTATTGTTGAAAGAAAAAAAGACATCGCCACTACATTGAAAGACAGTTTGCCGGTAAAACTATATGTAGAAAAAGGTGGTGATAATGCCATCCTTGCCCAAAAAATTGCACTGTCAGATAAATTTTTTACGCGCTATTTGTTTGATTTAAAAACTGGCAAGCCTTTATTGAATGAAATTTTTGGCGTTTATCCAGCAAGGCCCGGGGATATTAAAAAAGGCATAACCGCATTGCCTGGTTCATTGATGCGCGTAGAAATGTATAACTACGCGAATAATTTAACGACCATTGGCGTGGTAAATATTTTCACCCAAAAATTGGTGAGTGCAGATCATTATCCAGATATGCAACCAGATATTCCCAACAGACTGATAAAGCTTGCAGAGCAAATTGCCATGCACTCGCCAGAAGTTGAAAAAGCTTTAGGATTTAAGCCCACCAGTAATATGGCAGTTATGACCAGTACCAAAACTGCGCTTAATCGCACTAAGTGCGAACGGTCACAACATTTATGTGTAGCGCCAACATTTGTTCAAGGGAATCGGGCATTGTGGGCCATTGTAGACTTAACAGATAACAGATTGGTTGGGTTAAGATGGACCAATACAGGCAATGATGCAGCAGTGGTAACAGAGCGAAAATTGCAAAATGAAACAGTAGCAGATTGTTATTGCGAAAAAGTGAATTCAGTTGAAAAGTACGGTTGGAATATGGAGTATGTATTAACCGCTTCCGATGGGTTACAAATCAGTAATGTGCAGTTTAACCACAAAAAGGTATTAAACAGTGCCAAGTTGGTTGATTGGCATGTGAGTTATTCTGGTACGGATGGATTTGGGTACAGCGATGCGGTAGGCTGTCCAATATACAGTCAAGCGGCAGTAGTGGCCACTGATCCACCCAAAATTGCAGAACTAATTGAGGGCGATACGGTGGTTGGGTTTATGTTGGAACAAAAATTTTTTTCAGAATTATGGCCAGGCCCTTGTAATTACAGTTACTCACAAAGATATTTTTTTTATAAGGATGGACGCTTTAGGGTAACCTGTGCCAGTATCGGAAGGGGATGTGGCAATAATGGCACTTATCGCCCCGTTTTTCGTTTGTCTTTTGCAGGCAATCAACAAAATTTTTATGAGTACACTGCAACTGGCTGGCAACAATGGACAACCGAAGGTTGGCAATTGCAAAAACCAACTACCCTATATGACCCTAAAGGATACCAATATAAAATTAGTCCTGATGCGCAAACCAGTTATTTTATAGAGCCAGGCAATGGACAATTCAACGATGGGGGCAAGGGTGATCATGCCTATTTGTATTTAACCAAACAGCATCTCAACAAAGATGAAGGCGATCGTGATTTGGTGACCATAGGACCATGTTGCAACACTGATCACCAACAGGGGCCAGAAAAATTCATTGATGCAGTCCCAGAAAAAACAATGAATACAGATCTGGTGTTATGGTATGTGCCACAAATGAAAAACGATGACCGACCTGGTTCAAAGTATTGTTGGGCAGAAACGTATTATGAAAACGGGATTTACAAAATTAAAGCGTATCCTTGTTTTGCAGGTCCGATGTTTGTTCCCCAAAAATAACTTATATTGGAAGTTGATAATATGGAAAAGAGAATTCAAATAATGATTGCAGATGATCATCCCCTTTTTGTAGAAGGGCTCAAGATGATTTTAAGCAGCAATGATCTTTTACAGATTGCAGGCATTGCCAATGATGGCAAACAACTATTGTATTTGCTAACACAACAATCAAATATTGATTTGATTTTGTTGGATGTGAATATGCCTAATTTGAATGGACTCGATACCATCAAATACATTAAGCAATCTTTTGGTGCTTCAAAAGTGTTGATGTTGTCTGCTTACAGCGACGAGAAAGTTGTAGAGCAAGCCAAAACAGCTGGCGCTGATGGCTATATTTTAAAGAACAGCAGCAAGGATGAATTGATGAAAGCCATTATGGATGTGGTTAATGGCAATACCCATTTTGATATCCAGAATGAACCCAATCAAGATGAAGCGTTTAAAAAAATGGATATCTTTTTGCGCAAATACAATTTAACCAAGCGCGAAAAAGAAATTCTGTTGTACTTGAAACAAACCTATACCAATCAGCAAATTGCTGATACTTTACACTTAAGTATTTACACGGTTGAAACACATCGAAAGAATATCATGCAAAAGCTGCAGTTGAACTCTCCTGCATCTTTAGTAAAATTCTTAGTTGAATTTAATATTTGAGTTTAATGCATGATGATTCTATTGGTGCCGTATTTTACACCAGACCCCTCAACTGAAATCATATAAACGCCTGATGCAGGTTTAACGGCCATTTGAACTGGCACAATATTGTCGCCTTTAATGGCATTGACCACTTTACTATAAATGGTTTTGCCCGATGCTGCATCAATAATGCGCAATGTTAAGGGTGCTTCAATATCCGATCTGAAACTTGCATTGAACTTGCCACCAGAAGTTGGATTGGGGAATATATGTACTTTTTGTTGCTTTAAATTTTCAACGAATTCTTTTGGTTTTTTCGAAAAGAAAATATCCGCTACTGCTGCATCAATAGTGGTCATTACCCCTGTTGTATTTTCAAACGCAAATACAACAGTTGTTACATCATTTGCTTTAATGATTTCTAAAGGATCTACGCCTTTGAAATCATCCAAACTGATGGTATAGTCTGTTAAGTCTTTGGTTAATGGCATCTTATAAGAAAACTGTTCAACAAAATTGCTGATGCTGTATTTTACCAATGTGATTTTTAAACTCGCGCCTTCGCCCTTCGCTTTAAAGCTCATCGTTTTATAAGCGGTAAGATCTTGTTGTGCAGCTGCTCCTCTGAGTAATTTAAATGCACTAATATAACTATCGGTTTTTGCTTTTACTTGCACGTCTCTAAATACCGGATAAGTGTCAGCAAAATTTCTTGCAGTGTCATTGGTTATGATGTATTCTTCTACAACTGTTTTTGAAGAATCATAATCTAAATCCCAACTGCCATCACTCATATAAACCACATCTTGAAGTTTTCCATTGATGTACATAGAAATTAAACTTTCATGCGTATCGTTCATTGGGAAAGACACATTGGTTTTACCATTTGGACTTAACGTAAATGGTATGATGCGTTTGGTTTCTATTGGAGAGAGTTCATTGAACTTTTCTTCCACTTCAAAATAAGCCGTTGTGAAACTGGTTTCATTTTCAACCAATAAATTCACTTTTAATCCATCCCGATTACCGTAGCGAATATATGTGCTTGGTAAGGCGGTTGGTGGTGCAATCGCTTGAACGGGCATGATGGCTTCTAACTTGTCTAATACATTTAAAGCCATGTCTATACAGAGATAAGGTGCAACACCCCATACTTGGTAATTGTACATGGTATCTTCACCAACAAAGTCTGCGTTTAACCAATTACTCTGAAATGAGAAAGAATTTCTGCCAGCTTTTTTTCCAATTGAGAAGCTCATGGAATACTCAATATTGCCATTCTCTTGTTTCAACTCATAACGTGTGAAAATAAGGTTGCGCAATTTAAACTGGTCCATATTTAATAGAACAGCTCCTTTCAAACGATCGCAGATGGGTTTGGTATGATCGTAAACATCCCCTAAGGTTTTGGTTGCAAATGCAACTGCTTTACAAGTATCATTTTCGGTAAAGTCAATGGCTCTTACTTCCACGGCATTGGTGATACCAGGGATATCAGTTGGAGTGCTTACAAAAGCGGTGTAAGTGCCTTCAGGAATGCGGTCTGGCATTACGTCTGCAAGTGTCAATGCTCTATTGGCCGACATGCTCTTGATTTGGTTAGATTGCCAATCAAGCTTTTCCATTTTAGCATAATTCACTGGCCCATTGCTGCCTTCTTTCAACTTCGTCATTACGCGCTTGGCAATTTTATTACCAAGTCCCTTACTTTCTAAACCACCTGTATTACCTGAAAATGATACCCCACCATCTTCGGTAAAAATTGGAATGGAATCTAATTTTTCGGTACAAAGTATCGGGTTAATCACTGCATAAAATAACAGGTCATTAAAATCTTGATCACAGTCAGTGCGGTCTCTTAAAATATCTTCAAACCCAATCACCAATCTGTTGGTCATGGTATCTCTAACAATAACCGTATGTTGTTTTAATGAATCGTTGGCTTCAGGATTGTATTCAGGATTAGAATAAACTTTCCAATTGCCACTGCCCACAGTTGTACCATTCCAACCATCTGAAATTAAAACGAATCCAATTTCTGTGTTGGCTGGGAAGTTACCCAAATACACTTTGTCACCTGCTACTAATTCACCACCAAATCCTTGTTTGGATGCATTTGGGAATATGATTTTAATGTCTTCATTATTGGGTGCTGTGGTAGGTTGGCTTCCTTTGGTATAAGTATAATAGCCCAATGCATTTAGATATGAAGCTCCTTCATCAATAAAGGAAATCCAAACATCTGCAGCACAACTTAAGCTAAGGGTTTTTACACGCTCTTTGGCTATGAGTATTGGGTTATAAACAGGAACTGGTCTGTATTCAGGTAAAGAAATTTCAATCAATGTTCTAAAAAAGGGTGTCACACTGTCTCTAGGTGAAACCAAATAATTGGGTCTTCCGCCACTGTTGTAAGTGCCTAAATACGTATAACTCTGGGCTTGAACCAGCGGTACACTTGCAAAGAGGCACAAGGCAAATGCAAATAATGAAATAGGGCGGTTCATAGAGACGAGTTTAATGTAAAATTACTGTATACACCAGCAAAGGATAGTCTAATAACGTGCCAAACCCATAAAAACGTATGAAATACCAACATATTTGTATGCATTTTTTATGGAAAACTTCATTCGGACACAATGGCTTCGTTTTGTACCTTCGCAGCATCATGGAAATCACCGTAAAAACAGCCCAGCAGTTGAGATTAACTGCAGAAGAATTTGAGTTAATCAAGCAAAAACTAGGTCGCACCCCCAATTTTACAGAGCTATGCGCTTTCAGTGGTATGTGGAGCGAGCATTGTAGTTATAAAAACAGCATTAAATGGTTGAAAACCCTTCCAAGAGATGGCGGAAGAATGTTGGTAGCAGCAGGTGAAGAAAATGCCGGCTTAATGGATATGGGTAATGGATTCGGAGTAGTATTTAAAATTGAAAGTCATAATCACCCGAGTGCCATTGAACCTTTTCAAGGAGCAGCTACAGGCGTAGGTGGCATACAAAGAGATATTTTTACCATGGGCGCAAGACCAATTGCTTCATTAAACAGCTTGCGTTTTGGTCAATTAAAAGATAAAAAAACACAACATTTATTGGCAGGTGTCGTAAAGGGCATTGGCCATTATGGCAACTGTTTTGGCGTACCAACCGTTGGTGGTGAAGTGTATTTTGAAGAATGTTATCATACCAACCCATTGGTGAATGCCATGAGTGTTGGGATCATGCAAGCCAATAAAATGGTTAGTGCTACTGCAAAAGGAACGGGGAACCCCGTAATTTATGTGGGCAGTGCCACAGGTAAAGATGGGATTGGTGGCGCAAGCTTCGCAAGCGCCGATATCACCCACGATTCTGTACAAGAATTACCAGCAGTTCAAGTAGGGGATCCCTTTCAAGAAAAGAAGTTGTTAGAAGCCTGTTTAGAAGTATTAGAAACAGGAGCGGTAGTGGGCATGCAAGATATGGGTGCTGCTGGCATCATTTGCTCAACAGCCGAAATGAGTGCAAAGGGTGAAGTGGGCATGCATATTGATCTAGAAAAAGTACCAACCCGTCAACAAAATATGAAAGCTTGGGAGCTCTTATTGAGTGAGAGCCAAGAACGCATGTTGATGGTGGTAGAAAAAGGCAGAGAAGCGGAAGTGGTGGCGGTATTTGAAAAATGGGATTTAAGTGCCAGTACCATCGGACATGTGACCGATGATGGCCTTTTAAATTTTTATATGCACGGACAGTTAGAAGCCAGTATTCCTGCATACGAATTGGTATTAGGTGGTGGTGCACCCCAATATACCAGAGACTATACTGAGCCAAAATATTTCGACAAAATCAACGCCTTTGATGCAAGTGCAATGGCGGATGTGCAAGACCTAAAAGCTACCGCGGAGGCTTTAATCACCCTACCCAATATTGCCAGCAAAAGATGGGTATATACCCAATACGACAGTATGGTTGGGGCAGCCAATACCAGCACCAACAGCCCCAGTGATGCATCTGTTGTATTAGCAAAAGGCACAGGCAAAGCATTGGCTATCACCGTTGATTGCAATAGCAAATACGTGTTTGCCAATCCATATATTGGAGGCATGATTGCAGTTGCAGAAGCAGCTAGAAATATTGTTTGCAGTGGTGGAGAGCCTATTGGCGTGACCAACTGTTTAAATTTTGGCAACCCTTATGATCCTGAAGTATATTATCAATTTGTACATGCAGTAACAGGAATGGGAGATGCGTGTAAAAAATTCAATACACCCGTAACTGGTGGTAATGTCAGCTTCTATAATCAAAATCCGGATGGTCCAGTTTATCCAACACCAACCATTGGTATGGTGGGTATTCTTGATCAGATTGACCAAAAAATGACCATGGATTTTAAAGCTGTGGACGATTTGATTGTATTGATTGGGGCTCAACACAATGATATTGCTTCTAGTGAATACTTGCATAAATTAAAAGGCGTGCAATATTCACCAGCGCCCTATTTTAATTTAGACGAAGAGTACAATATGCAACAGTTGGTTCGTCAATTGATTGCAGACAAGACCATTCAAAGTGCTCATGATATTAGTGAAGGTGGATTAATGATCACACTTTTAGAAAGTGGCTTTAGTGGCAATAAAGGCTTTAGTGTTAATCCAGTGGTGGATATCCGACAAGATGCGTATTGGTTTGGTGAAGCACAAGGCCGCGTAGTGGTATCGCTTGCTCCCAGTCAATTAGCCGCATTAGAAACAGCAGCCAAAGCAGCCAATATTCCAGTAACTGTTTTAGGCAAAGTGACCAATCAAGCTGTTGAAGTAGCTGGTGAAAATTGGGGGTCTATTGTTGATTGGCAAATAAAGTACGATACCGCGATTGAAAAGTTGATACAATAATTTATGAGTCAGCCACTGCATATCATGGTTACAGGCGCTGCTGGTTTTATCGGCAGCTGCATGGTTGAATATCTCAATCAACAGGGTCAAATACAACTGTATTTGGTTGATGATTTTGGCGTGGAAAGCAAGCGGACCAATTGGGAGCAAAAACGGTTTCTGCATATCATTGAACGGCAGTCTCTATTTGAATGGTTACATGCACACAAACCTAAATTAGATGCAGTCATTCATTTGGGTGCAAGAACTGATACAACTGAATTTGATTATGCCATTCATGAAGAACTGAATGTAGAATATTCAAAAGATATTTGGAATTATTGCTGCATTCATCTACTGCCGTTGATATATGCTTCTAGTGCAGCTACATATGGTAACGGCGAACATGGTTATGTGGATGATCATTCAATCGTTGATCAATTGAAACCCTTGAACCCATATGGTATTAGTAAAAATGAATTTGATAAATGGGCATTGCAACAACATACACAACCACCATCTTGGGCGGGCTTGAAATTTTTTAATGTGTATGGTCCCAATGAAGCACACAAACAACGTATGGCTTCAGTGATCTGGCATTCGTTTAATCAAATCAAACAATCGGGTTTGGTCAAATTGTTCAAGAGTCATCATCCTGATTTTAAGGATGGCGAACAATTGCGTGACTTTATTTATGTAAAAGATGTGGTAGCCGTTATTGATTGGATGTTGCATCAAATGACGAGTCATCAATGGGTTGCTGCCAATAATGGGTTGTATAATCTGGGTACAGGGAAAGCCCGAACATTTACGGATTTGGTGAATGCCACATTTGGCGGGATGGATTTATCCCCCAATATTACATTCATTGATATGCCAGAAGATATCAGAGACAAGTACCAATATTTTACGGAAGCCAATATGCAGAAATTGCAACAGGCGGGCTATACAGCACCTTTCTATTCATTAGAAGCTGGTGTAGACGATTACGTGCGCCATTATTTGGTACCCGGTATTTCTTACTAAATTGATATCATGAATCAGACCATTGCAATCATCGGTGGCGGTAACCTTGGAACCGCTATGGCGGAAGGCTTATTGAACAGCCATTTCTGCGAACCCCATCAATTGATTGTTACAAAAAGACAGGTGGCCTCATTAGCCAGCTTAGCAGAAAAAGGCGTCACTGTTACCAGTGATAATTTGGCGGCAGTGGCAAAAGCCGATTGGATTATTTTGGCGATAAAGCCATTTCAATGCAAAGACCTGTTAAACCATATTCAACCCGCACTCAAGAAAGAACAGCATACCATCATCAGTGTAGCAACAGGTATTTGGATTCAAGACATCCATGAAATTATAGGACATGATTTTCCTGTTTTCAGAGCCATGCCCAATACAGCAATTGCCATACAAGAAAGCATGACCTGTTTAACGGGTCAATCCGTTACTTCGGCACAAACTGAATTTGCCATCCATCTATTTAATCAATTGGGTAAAACGGTGGTGATTGATGAAAAACTAATGGATGCCGCCACGGTCTTGGGTGCATGCGGCACAGCTTATGCCATGCGTTATATTCGAGCCAATATTCAAGGGGGGATCGAGATTGGATTCAGTGCTTCAACTGCTGCCCTAATTGCAGCCCAAACCGTTAAAGGGGCTGCTGAGTTGCTCCTGCAAAAAAACACACATCCCGAACAAGAGATTGATAAAGTCACCACGCCAAAGGGCTGTACCATTGCAGGTTTAAACGAGATGGAACATCAAGGATTTAGTTCATCTCTTATCAAAGGCATCGTCACCAGCTATAAAAAAATTATCAACGATATGTAAAAAAAAAGCGCGTTATAAACGCGCTTTTAAAAATTCAATGGTCTTTTGGTGGGCATCTTCCGTAGCAGCTTTGTTAAAGGAAGGATTGCTTGGATTGGCAAATCCATGATTGGCTTCGTAACGATGGATGGTAATTTTTTTACCAGCAGTGGCCATATCTTTTTCAAAGGCATTCACCACTTCAGGAGAAGGGCTTCTGTCTTGATTGCCAAAAAATCCAATCACATCTGATTGCAATGTTTTTAGTTTCTCGATATTATTTTCGGGACGACCATAATACATCACAGTACCAGCGGCTTGTTTACCAGCTAAAAGACTGCTTTGTAAACTCCACATACCGCCGAAGCACCATCCAATGGTGAATATTTTTGCTTTAGGCCCAGCATATGCCAATGCACCTTTTACAATGGCTTCCAATCTTGGAGTGGTGGCGGCCCTCATTAATTTCACCGCGCTATCGGGGGTTGCAGCTACTTTACCGTCGTACATATCTAATGCAATCACATTTACATTTCCTAATTCGGCAGACAGTTTTTCAGCTTCTTGCTTAATTTGATCATTCAGTCCCCACCATTCCTGAATCACAAAAATCCAGTTATTGGTTTTTTTCTTGCTCTTAATAAAATATCCAGAGGCTTTCGTGCCATCTGGTGCATCAAAGGAAACAGTTTCTCCCGTGCCATTGGTTAAGGTAAATGGCAAAGGATTTTCGTGCATGGCCGCAAATTCGGGAGTCACGGCTTCGTCTCTAAACTGATCCCGCACATCAGCATAACAAGCCAGATAATCTTCTGCAGAACGAATCTGCTGTTTCATGTCTTTGTAACGGAAACCTTGAATGGCAATTAAAGCCACGACCAATAAGGCAAAAAAGCGGATTTGTTTCATATATGATGGTTGTTTAAAAGACGATTTGTTCACTTTTCACTAACAGTTTTTCGGCAGATTGGTTGAAAATCTCGTTGGTATTTTTCTTATTTCATTTTTTAAGCTAGCTTTGTTTGACCTCCGAACTATTTCAGTTCACATTTTCCAGGTCTACCGTTGTTTTTTCATTTATAGCAATAAAAGTATTCATTTTATGGCCAAGTATATTTTTGTTACCGGTGGCGTAACAAGCAGTTTAGGTAAAGGGATCATAGCCGCCTCGTTGGCAAAATTACTACAGGCCAGAGGGCTCAAGGTAACGATTCAGAAGTTTGATCCATACATTAATGTGGATCCAGGTACTTTAAACCCCTATGAACATGGGGAATGTTACGTTACAGAAGACGGTGCTGAAACCGATTTGGATCTTGGCCACTACGAAAGATTCTTAAATATTTACACTTCACAAGCTAATAATGTTACCACAGGTAGAATTTATCAAACGGTGATCAATAAAGAACGTGCAGGTGATTTTTTAGGTAAAACCGTTCAAGTAGTACCACATATTACCGATGAAATCAAACATCGAATGCTTTTATTGGGTCAAGACGATCAATTTGATATTGTACTCACAGAGATTGGTGGAACAGTAGGGGATATTGAAAGCTTACCATTTATTGAAGCCGTAAGACAATTGCAATGGGAATTGCCAGAAGAAGATGTAATGGTGGTGCATCTAACCCTAATTCCTTATTTAAAAGCCGCAAAGGAATTAAAGACAAAGCCAACACAGCACAGTGTTAAAATGTTGAGTGAAACCGGGGTACATCCCGATATTATTGTGTGCAGAACCGAAGAACCTTTAAACAATGATATCAAACGCAAAATTGCCTTGTTTTGTAACGTGAAGCAAGAAGCGGTGATTGAAGCCATGGATGCCAGCACGATTTATGAAGTGCCCTTGCATATGTTGCGTGAAAAGTTAGATCTTATTTGTTTAAAAAAATTGAATATCCCTCAATATCGAGAGCCCAATTTAAATAACTGGAAGGAATTTTTAGATAAGCTGAAGTATCCCAAAAGTAAAGTCACCATTGGCTTAATTGGGAAGTACATTGAACTACAAGATGCGTACAAATCTATCCTTGAAAGTTTTGTGCATGCAGGTGCAATGAATGAAGTGAAAGTACAAGTAGTAAATGTGCATTCAGAATTTATTACCGATGAAAATGTAGCAGAAAAATTAAATGGCTTAGATGGGTTGTTGGTAGCACCAGGATTCGGCAACAGAGGTATTGAAGGAAAAATTATTGCTGTAAAATATGCCCGAGAAAAAGGGCTGCCATTCTTTGGCATCTGTTTGGGTATGCAAATGGCTGTAATTGAATTTGGCCGAAACGTGTTGGGATTGAAAGACGCGCATTCAACTGAAATGGATACCAACTCTGCGCATCCTGTGATTAATATGATGGAGGAGCAAAAGAAAATTAAGTTAATGGGGGGCACCATGCGTTTAGGCGCATATCCTTGTGAAGTTGAAGAGGGTTCATTGGCCTATCAAATTTATGGTGCCAAACAGTTTACAGAAAGACATCGACACCGCTATGAATTTAACAACGATTATTTAGATCAATATCAGGCTGCGGGCATGAAAGCCAGTGGTAAAAACCCAGAAACGGGCTTGGTTGAAATTGTTGAATTGCCCAACCATCCTTTCTTTATTGGTGTGCAATACCATCCAGAATTAAAGAGTACGGTTGAGCGTCCAGCACCACTGTTTGTTAGCTTTATTGATGCAGCCAAAAAGTACAATGAGCAAAAAAGTAATTTTAAATCTTCTAGTAAAAAAGACGCAGTGATTTAAACTGACTGTTCAAAATAGCAATGATCCCACTGCCTTTGGCGTGGGATTTTTTGTGCTTCATGAAATAGATAAGGGGTTTCGTGAAATGCTTAGCAAAGATCCGCCAATACAAACGAATTTGCTAACTCTGTAAGCGCCTATCCATATCTATGAAAAAGACCTTAGTCGTTTTTGTATGTTTATTTACAACTTTTGGTCATCAGTTAACCGGTGATTTGTCATCGAATAACCATGTCGTATTTGTACCAAAAATATCACCAGTAGAAAGCCAACCCATGGCTACTGATGCCGACCTCATGCACAGTATTATTTTATTCGCCGATCGTGTGTTGGTGAATATAAATACCATTGAAAAAAACTTGCCTTATACCGCTCTGTCAACATTTGTACAAAAACATCATCAACATATAAATCAACAAAAATTAAGCATTGCTGTATCAAAAGACACCCATTTTACAGATGTCATTAAAGTAGTGGATATGATGGCTAGTTTTTCAATCAAACACTATCAGTTGGTTCGTTACGACTGAGTTGGTTGACCCATTTAATTTCTTCGGTTTCTACATGGTTGGCATATACTGCGTATGTGCCAGAAGGCAATAGGTATTTCGCCAAAACAGGCATCAACTCAATCAGCATCAGCAATACTACTAACAAATAATACCGAAATGCAACCGCATTGTT
>JAIXYL010000119.1 GCA_027490265.1 Sediminibacterium sp. | reverse complement strand
TTTGAGCCGAATAAATGATTGCACCCCACCTGCCGCAATTCTAATTTTCCGCTTTAATTCCTCACCAGTATTTGCAGAAGCCAGCTCCGAAGCATAGGCTTCTGGTTCATATACAATCCTAAATCCTTTTAGCGCAATATTCATGGATATCATAAAATCGTCTAAAATGGTATCAGGAAGCACTGGCTCATACAATGTAGTTCTGATACTAAATAATTCGCCCGCTGCGCCTACCACTGAATACAACTCGGAATCCCATTTCTTCAACTTAGATTCGTATTTCCAATAAAACCCTTCACCAGCAGTAGCATCAGCGTTGTCATCAATTTGTACACGTTTTTCTCCTGCAATAGCGCCAACCGTTTGATCTTGATAATGTCTGCACATTAGCAAAATGGCCGCTTGATTCAACATTGTATTAGCATCTGTAAACACAACAATCTCTGATTGAACCTGCCCCATCGCACGGTGTACTGCGGCAATTTTTCCGCTTCTGCCTGGTTGGTGCATGCCCAAGATTTCAGGATATTTTGCAACAATATTGGGCGTTTCATCTGTTGATCCGTCGGTAATAAAAATGTACTTGATTTTGTCTTTGGGATAATCAAGCGCAAGTGTATTCAAAATTTTTTCTTCTATGCAATAGGCTTCGTTATACGCTGCTACAATTACAGTTACTGTTGGCGTATATCCGATTGCTGGCATTGTTTTTTTTCCAAACAATACTGCTTTTAATTTCAAAAGAATGAACAACAAAAGCCCATACCCTAAATAGGTATATAATATCAACGCGATGCTAATCCAAAAAAATATTTGCATAAAAATAATTATGGCTTAAAGCCTAAGTGATGGCTATTGATGCCATTGGTCAAATTCCACCAAATGGCCCTCAGCAATTGTTTTATGAAATTATAATTTTTTTCTTTTGTGTATGAAACGATATTTCTTGGTGTAACAATCAGCAAAAAGTAAACATAAAAACAAAGTGCTTTAAACCATGGCGCGTTTCTTCTGATGAATAAAATTCTATTTCTATTCATATAATACTCTTTTAACGCACTTTTTTTTCCTACTGAAACAGACTCTTTATGATAAATCGTTGCTTTCATATTCACCCAAACTTCAAAGCCCGAACGTTTGATGCGGTCTGCCCAATCCAATTCTTCATAATACAGAAAAAAGCCTTCAGACATTGGCCCAGCTTTCTCTATTGCTGATCTAGTGACCATCATTGCAGCACCATGAGCAAAGCCGGTTGGTCCTACCAAATGATCGTATTGTGCCTTATCTATTTCAAATTGACCAATACAAGCATTCCGCGCAGTGAAATAATTCATTGGCGTATAACCAGCATATTGCAACAGATTGGGTTGATCAAAATATAATAGTTTAGGAGATACTACCCCAATATTAGGATGAAGTGCTAATGTTTCTACCAATGTATCAACTAACCCCTCAGTAAACTCAGTATCGTTATTCACAAAGAATAAATAATCGCCTGTAGCACTTGCCAACCCTAAATTATTGCCCCCTGCAAATCCTAAATTTTTTTCAGATCGAATGAAAATGGCTTCCGGATATTTGGATTGCCATGTTGGCACTGGATTGTCTTTACTGCCATTGTCCACAACAATGATTTCTAAATTTTCATAGTGATTGTGCAAACGGATAGAATCCAACAATTCATCTGTTACATGACTATGATTGAAATTAACCGTTATAATGGATACTTTTTTCATTGATCAAAACCGACTATTAGTTCCGTAAATTATCTAAATTAGCGGAGAAAGAGAAATAATCCGTCAATATGGCTACAGACAACAGTCAGGTGTTAAAAATTGAAAAAGTCTTTGCTGAACTTTTAGAAGAGTTAGAAAAGCAACCTGTGAGTAAGCAAAAAGCCATGGAAATGCAACATTTGTTTTTGCATACAATGGAAAAATCCTACAAAGTAAGCAATATGGGGTCTATGCACGAAGATGATGCCAGAGGTAATGAAGAGATTGTCCTTGATATGGATAAATTATTGAGACAGCACAAAAGATTCAGTGTTAAAAATCTTCCAGATAAAGCTGTGAATTGGGCAGCAGGATTGGCTTATTCTGGTGTTGGTTTGTTGTTTATTACAGTAGGATTTCTGACGATTGTTACACCGACTTCTGCCGAATTTGAGATTGCAACATTATTTTATTTCAACGAAACAGATGGCTTTACCGTATTAGATGCTTTTGCGTTGGTGGTTATTTTTATTGGGATTTTCTTTTTTATCAAAGCCTTTGTTGCACAAGACAAAAAAGACTGACGATTATTCAAAAGCGCGATCAATCATATCTAGCACTTCATCATTTTCATTAAATTTCCTCGCAAAAAATTTATCCGAAGACATCAATGCAATAAAATCAGACTTGTCTAACATCTTCGGATTCTTCAATCCTTCTGACCAATCAATATAACGGAGATTATTACCAACGATATCCTCTTTAAATGATGAATTATAAAGTAGGGTTTGAAAAATCAATTCATCAGGTGCCCAGGAAAGTCTAAAGAATTTGACAATATGTGGTGCTGCTTCAATACGCTTAATTAAAAAAACCACATGTTTTAAAGTGATGGTGAACCATTGAGAGCGACCCACAGGAATCAGCCCGTCAGGCATTTTCCGTTGTGGCATTATTAAATTAACCAATTTTTGAAACTTAAATCTTCCGGGGAATTTCAAGTGGTTAAAATGATACTCTTTTACTCTGGCGATGGCTTCTGTCCATTCCGTTTCAACATCTAAACAATGCATGAAGGCTTTGCCAGGACACTGCTTTAAATGAGCATGAAATTCATTGATTGGCTTAATGGGATAATCCTGTCCACTCATTAGATTAACAAAATCAATATTGAAACCAGAGGCAACTATTTCTTTAAATCCGTTGATGGTGGCTTCAACCATGCTATAAGTGGCCCATTGAATATTTACCCTGTTTTTAATAAAGTAAACATTTTTGAAGTCTTTTAGTGGTATCTCAAATTGGTCTTGGTCTACTTTTAGATCTACATGTATAAAAAATACAGCTTCAGCATGAACCAGCTTATTAACCAAACGGCACAACTGGTTTGGGTTTGTATGAACCAATATGAAATGTGCAATCATCATGCCGTACGCTGTTTATAAATGTATTTCCTAGCCATTTTTCTAATATTGATGTATCCTGACGTAAAAATCATCGACAATTTAAATGGTATATGCTTATTAAAACAATAATATCCATAAAAAATTCCAACAATTAATGGTAAAGATGTAGCAAATGCAGCACCATACAAATTACCTGTCAAATAAATACCGATAAAATCACCCAAAACATTCACCAAAAGCATCAATAATACTTTCACAAAGTTGGCTTTGGGTTGATGAATGATGTCTAATGATACCGCAATAAAGCGATCGATGGGGTAAAAAATGGCCAATACCATCATGATTCTTAACAAATTAGCCGCTTCAGAATCCACATATTTACCACCCCCAAGCAGACCTGTAGCAATATCAGCAAACAAAATGGCGCCAATGGCCAGTGGCACAAAAGCTAAGGTTAGCGTTCCCGAATATTTTTGTAAAATATAAGCCACTTCTCGTTTATTACCTTTGTTAAAAGCATTGGCTAACGAAGACATCGCTGTAGCCAAAGTACTTCTCAATGGAATTTCAATAATCTCCATTAAACGTCCTGGAAGGTTATATATTGCAACAGCAGCAGGACCCAACATATACGCTACAATAAAAGTATCTGCACTTCTTAACAAATTGGCACTTATAGTAGTACCAACGCTGTATTTTCCAAAATGATAAATTTCAATCACACAGGCTTTGGTTTTGGCGAATACCGCAGAAATACCAGACCATCCTGCAATAATGGCCAATAAACTCGTTAATGAAGCCGACACTAAATTTGTTACGAATACGGCTTGCAAGGTCATTTGATCCAAAATAATCAGTGTAACAACCGATAAAATAAAGCTCCCCTGTGTCATTAATCTTAATAACAAAAGCCGGTCAAAACGTTGATCGGACTGTAAAATCCATGAAGCAATACTGTATGGCAAGCTGGCAGTAAAACTTAACCCGAACCATTGTATAATCACTAGCACTGCTGGATCTTTGAAATAATGCATAAAAGGGACAAAGGCTAAATTAATTAACCCTAATACACCTGTTATGATAATGGCCAAGTACCAAATAGAGCCAATCACTTCCTTTGCCCTTGCTTTATTTGTACCCGTATAAAACTTTACTAGGGCAATTTGAAGAAATCCAGTTCTGAAAGTGTCCAGTAAAACCGAAATGGTTTGAAAAAAAATCCAATAGCCAATGTCTTGAATGCTGAGTGCCCTGTAAAGAATGGCAACTGTTATCATCGCTAAAACAGACATCGCTCCATTACCTGCAAGCGATAAAAAATGTTTATTTTTTAGCTGTATGAACAGTTTTTTTAGCATATACCTCAAATATGGCACTAATTTTCAATAAACTTTACGCTATATATGTTTTTCTATGGCTTTATAAATTTCAGCGACACTATTTTCCCAGGTATGCGATGCTGCAAATGCTTTTCTTGCATTTGCTTTAGATACATCATTCTCGTTTATTGCTTTCTCAATTAATTGTAAATATGTTTGGACGTCATTTCCCAAATAAGTGTGTTCACTAAATACCGCTTCCATAAATGGCGTGCTCGTGGCAACCACTGGCTTGCCCATCGCCAAATATTCGTCTATTTTTCTTGGATAATTGCCAATCGTTACCGGACTAACCACTTGTGGGTTCAAGCAAATATCAAAAGCGCCAATATATTTTGGTAATGATGATGGAGGCTTAGATCCTAGGAAATACACATTTTTTAACTGATGCAATTCACTAGACTTAAACAAATCATCTTCAGGACCAACCAACACCATACTCCATGATGGGTTTGCTTTTGCAATATTGACTAAAAGTTCAATGTCTAATCTTAACCCTATTAAAGCCCCTACATAACCAATTTTAATTCCAGGAATATTTTGCATATCAACAGGCAATGATGCTTGTTCATATGCCATGAACAAATCTAACTCACAGCCTTGCCCAACATAATAGGAATGCGGATTGTATTGCCTGCAATAATCAGCCAAATAAGTAGAATTCGCCACACAGATATCCGAATCCGCTATGAGTTGGGGTTCTAATTGTTCCCCGTGTCTTTTCCAATAATCAACTGCTAACATAAAATCCCTTGAATAATAAATTGACAGTTGTGGCTTCAAGAGTTGCTTAAGATGAAAACTCCTAAACATGTCGTTATCGTTGAACAAAATAAAATCAGAGAACCCGAGTGCATTAGCAGCTTTCATGATAGATTTTGCAAATCGTTGGTTGTTCATTCTATTCAACAGCTTAAATAATGCATGAAAACTAATCCAGTTAATGGATTCCACTATTGTATCGGGATATAGATTCCATAAGCGCTCACTGATTTGAATTAAACCAGCTTCCTGGTGTTGTATCACTCTTTTACGCTTAATGACTTTAGGATCTGTTGAACCTTTTAATAAGCTGACCCTGTCTAACGCAGCATTAACATAAAGTACGCGATTGTGCTTACTAAATTCAAGCGCAATATTTTTACAATTGCTGCCTATTTCAATATCCCAAGGTTGTTGACCTACAATAATGATATCCCTCCCAGTAATCATAATGCTAATTTAGATTGAGGGGTGGATGATTGTTGTTCAATATCCAACCGTTTTGTAATGACGATGATTGCCGCAACCAAATAAAACAACGTATTGGAAGGGAATTGCACGATGGCTTCTTGAGGATAATTACCAATGTGGTACGCAAAAATGACCAAAACCATGGCCAAACAAATGGACTTGAGGGTTGGGTCTTTGATGCTGTAATAATTATTAATGCCCTCTTTTAAAATAATAAACATAAGGGTACAAAACACCAACAATCCTAACCAACCTGCTTCTACTGCTACACGAACATATCCACTATCCGGAGGGAAATTGGCCAAAAAAGAATTGGGTGAAAATCGTTTACCCCAAGTACCCGTTGCACCAAGTCCGCCCCCTAAAGGATGGCTTTGAATAAAAGGTTGAATGCGTTTTTGATTAATTTTTCTAACATTGAATGAAGCGTCATCGGATGGCTTAAAAGCCGTCTGAAAACGATAAATGGTTGGATTAGAAGTCGGAACGAAAATTAAAGCTGCAAATCCAATTGCCCCAACGATTGCACCAATCATAACCCGCCTATTAAATTTCAGTATCGCATACAGTGCCATTGCTACAGGGGGCAACACATAAGCCCCTCTTGTCCCTGAAAACATCAAAGACGTGAAGCATAGAAATAAAGCAATACCTAACAATATTTTATTCCGTCTTGAAAATGGACCAGACAATAAGCCAATACATAAAAGCCCACTCACTACCATATTGTAAGAAAAAGCAACTGGGTCTGTGAAGATGGAAAATTTTCGCCATTGACCTCCAATGAATAAAAGCCCAGCAATTTCTGGATCAGAATAAAGCCATGCTTCTTCAAAAGAGGTAAATCCAATAAACTGTTGTTTATATGCATAAAGTGCTGCAAACACAGACAACCCAATCCAAATTTTTAAAACCAGTTTTAAAAATTTAAGTGTCCGAATATTATATAAAAAAATAAAGAAACTTAACATGATTAAGGCAACTGAACGCACAGTATACAACCAAGCCATTTTTGACTCTGCCGTTGGGTTAATCACTTCAATGAAATTATAGAGAATCCAAACGGCAATAATGATACTGATAGGTCCCTTAAAAATAGTCCAATCAGATTTTTGTTTCTGTTGTATAATCACCCCGATAATTAACAATAACTCCATTCCATCCATTAATGTTCCTAAGGGGAATTCAGTAATATTCATCCGCCCAATAAACATAATTAAATAGGCCGCCACCACAAAAATGACCACCCCAAATTGAGGGTAAAAAATCACTCCCAAAACAGTAGGGATGCCAATCATCATTAAAATCAATAACACCCCTGGCACCATCCCTAACTTGGCCACCACAACTGAAAAAAAGAGCGCAGCCAATGCAAAAAACAATAAGCCTAATGGACCGCCCATCTTATTGACAATAACAAAATGATAGAGCTGGTTAAGGACCCCTCTTTTCTTTTTGTTTTGCCCTATAGGAATTTGGTACGGTTCTTCCATTATAGAAACAAAAGTTTGATAAAGAAATAATATACACTAAACCCAGCAAGTGCCAAAGCAGCCATTCGAGTCAAATAATCTAATCGTTGTTGATCATAGATTGCTTGCTCCTCCTTAGTCATTCTCTTATGTGCTGGTTTAATTTTCATTCTTAAAAGCTGAATTAAATAAAGTTATTGGGAATTCGGCACAAAAAAATAATTCAATGAATTTTGCTGAGTATAAGGTACCAACTGATGATTAACAATCACTTTTACTTGATAATCAAAATGCTGCATCAATTCAATACAAGCTATTTTGCGATCGTTCCCCCATAATTCAGCCATTACTACAGGCCTATATTTTTTGATTATTTTTTGAGCACCCTGCAATACAAAATATTCAAAATTTTCTACATCTACTTTTATACCAACTACAGGAGGCAAAGTCGTTTGTAACAAATCTTCGTCAATACTCACCATCTTAACTTGTTCGGTTAAATAACCATTAAACATCGTCTCATCCTCTCTGTCAACTGCAAAGTCAACAAAACTTAGCCCTTGTTTTTTCACGCCCGCAACAATTGGCGTTTTAATTGCCACTTCGCCAAGATTATTTCCTAAAGCCAACTGTTTGACTGTAATATTCTTTAATCCAAAATAAGCAACCACCTTTTCAATAATTTTAGACAACAAAGAAACGGGCTCGTACGAAATAATATGATATGTTGGATGATGCTTGGCAAAAATCACACTGGTATACCCTACGTTGGCGCCAGCATCAATAATGGTACTTGGATTGTTTGATTGCGTAAGTTCTAAAAAGAATTTAAAATCAGCATCATCTTTGAACCATTGATACCTAAGCACTCTATAGATACTAAACACGTATAAATAGTTGCGATACCCTAGTACATTTTGTATCAATAATTGAATTAAACTTTTAACTTTTTGAACCATGCGTCAGCCACTAATTAATAGTCTTATCAGTATGAAAATGTTTGGTTGCAACAGAATGTTTATTGGCATTCCGAACTTTCAATAAAGATAAAACTTGGTAAAAAATAAATTTAGGAATACCCCAAAGCGATTTATAAATTCTCGCATCGGTTTTATTAATCGCCAATGCTAAAACAAAACCAACTACAAAAAGCACAAAACCCAATAACCATAATAATGCAACAAAGGGATGAATCATTAGATTAACAAACATGCAGACCAATCCAATCAATAGGAAAATAAATAATGGAGGTCTTAATAAAATCAAGCCAAATAAAAACATGTTCCAATTCAACTTGACAATACCCTTAGCAACCAGTCCAAAGCCAAATGAAAAATACTTAAACCAAGTATTGATCCATCTGGCGCGTTGGTTAACCAGCTGATCACTTTTGGATGTTTTTTCATCGTATACAATTGCCTTTTCTGAAAAGGCAATTTGGTAGCCCCTAGACACAATCTCTTTCTGTAAAATCTTATCGAATCCAGCTCCGGTAATATCTTGATGGGCTAAGCAATCATTATACAGCTTAGTGGTGAATGCCATACCTGAGCCAGCAAGGGTGGCTGAAGACCCCACATTAAACAATACTTTGCCATCATAAAAATGATAATAAATATCTCTTGCGCCATCTAATGCAGCGTACAATGTATCTAGATTTTTGGCGTCTCTAACACCCTGAACCGCACTGTATCCTTGATCAAAATATCGATTGATTTCAATTAAATAGTTAGGGTCTACCAAATTGTCACTATCAATAATGGTCAATCGTTCATGAGGTCGTTTGAACCTTTGAATGGCGTAAAAATGAGAGCGGGTATTACTAGATAAAGTTTGTTCTGGTCTTAATACAATAACGCGGTCATCTTCAAAAGACAAATTAGAAACATCACATTTATCTGCTACAATATAAATGAGATAATTATGATAATTCATTTGTAATAAGGAAGCAACGACTGAAGGGATTAAAGTAGTTTGCTCATATGCTGTTACAATGATGGCATAATCGGCTTCAGAAGGCGCAGATACTGTTAGCTTTTTTTTGCCACTGACAATTGCGTATACCAATAACATCAAAAAAGGCAATACTAAATTATATCCAACTGCTATTTGAAAAAAAGCCCAAAACCATTTGAGAATATCTAGAATAACCATAGCAGTTTATTTACATTATTTAGGGATTTTATTCAGACGATTAATCACTACTTTATTGAGTGCCCAACCAGCAAAATTGTCCCCCATATCATAAAAATATTGAACACTCTGATTTTTACCATTCTTAATAGTAGTACCCGCACCAAAAATACCGACTACTTTATCAGCCAGAATAATCCATTCGCGCGACTTATTCAGTTTGTCCATTGCTGGAGCCTCAATGATAATGATATCAAACACATCCCTTAAATAAGCCAATTTAGGCTTCACAATAGACTCATCACAGAATTCAAAAATGGATGTATCCCCGCCCCTATTGCCAAGCACACTGACACGGCCATCCTTAATAATTTCTGATAAAGTAATTCTATTTTTTAAGTAATCTTCCAAATACATATTTGTACCAGTAGTGGCTGTTATGGTAGGTTGATCAAAGTTGCCATCAATGACCAATACACGCTTATTGACCATTGAATAAGCATAAGCAAGACCTAAAGATATTAATGTTTTACCCTCACCATCCGACAAGCTGGTCATGACAAGTAATTTCTTGTGACCCATTTCTCGTTCAATTTCAAACCGAAGCGATCTTAATAAATTTTTAAAAGCAATGGTGACTCTATTCCCTTCACCATTCTTCCAAAGATTGGTCAGATCTAACATGGCTGTATTGATATATGGCAAGTATGCCAAAACAGGTAAATGGGTCTTATTGGCCAATTCGATTGCATTTTGAATACTATCATCTAAATAGAAAATCACGAACAATGCAGCCAAACAGAAAATGAAACTGATTATGCCGGCCAATGCTACCAACAGTAATTTCTTAGAGGGTTGTGCAGGCCCAGGCATGGCCATTTCAATTTGCCTTAATTGCACATTCATGCTAGACTCTAAGGAGGTTTCATTGAATCTGTTTTGTATATCTAAATACTCCTTCCCGGCAACATCTACTGAGCCCTCATAACTTTGAATCAATGCTTCGTGTGGTACCAACACGTCAAATTTCTCATTTAATCTTCTAAGTTCATCATTCAATGGCGGTATACTACTACGTACTTGATCAAGTGTTACTTCCAGATTCATTTTTTGCTGAACCAAGAACTGTTTGTTGGCCAAGGGGCTCACTAACAATCGATCGGTTGACAGCAGAATTTGTTCTTCCAATAATGCCTTTAAAGAATCTTGTTTTTGTTGAATTCTCGGATTAAAATTACTTTTTACTAAGTCATTGGTTACCTGACGCAATTTTTCACGAGTCGCTAATATAGATTGGTTGATATCAACTACAACACTCTCAAGATAACGTCTGTCTTGGGGGCTGAACTTTTTATCAATCCCTCTAATGGCTCCTTCTAAGGACTCTACATCTTTCTTAGCCACTTGTACCCTAGATTCAAAATCTGCAATTTGGGTATACAAGCTCTTTGCTTGCTCATCTAAGTTCAATACACGATTGCGTATTTTGTAATCGCGCAACAATCTTGTTTTGGCATTTAATGAATCAAATTTTTTCCGCATCATCATATCTAAAAAGTTCACCGCTTTTTGCTGGTTCTCTTTAATATAATTGGAATAAAAATCAATGAATTCATTCACCATTGTATTGATCACAAAAGCGGATAAGAATGGATTTTCCGATTCGTATTCATAATCAATAAAATCACTGCTGTTCACGCGATAAATCAATACCTTTTTTTCTAGAGACGCCGCATCATACCCCATTGAAATCAACAATTGGTTTAATCCAAATTGATCTTTGTCAAATAAAGACAATGGTTGATTAGATACAATACGCTCTTTAAATA
>JAIXYL010000105.1 GCA_027490265.1 Sediminibacterium sp. | reverse complement strand
GATTAATTTTTCGTAGTCGGTTCTTTGTTCAACACGATAGTTTTCAATAGCGTATTTCACGTTCTTGATTGGTGTGTGAATAGAATCGATAGCGATGTATCCAAATGGTGCATCTTTTACTTTATTCTCTTCAGCAGGTACATATCCACGACCTCTTGCAATGGTCAATTCAATGTCTAACTTAGCAGTTGGATCCATTGTGCAAATCAACAATTCAGGATTCATTACTTGGAAGCTAGGTGTTTGTTCACCAATCATTCCTGCTGTGAATTCGCTGCGTCCTTTAACAGACAAGTTGATTTTTTCAGAAGTCAAGTCAATGTCAGCATTTCTTTTAAAGCGAACTTGCTTTAAATTAAGGATCATTTCAGTAACGTCTTCTGTAATGCCTTTGATGGTTGCAAACTCATGGTCAACACCATCAATTTTAATACCTACAATTGCATACCCTTCTAATGAACTCAACAAAACTCTGCGAAGTGCATTACCAATGGTTAAACCGTATCCTGGCTCAAGAGGGCGAAATTCAAACTGACCTTCAAAATCAGTTGCTTTCTGAAGAACGATTTTGTCTGGCTTTTGGAAGCTTAATATTGCCATTTTAAAACGTGTTTTACTTATTAGGTGAATAGAAAAATTACTTAGAATACAATTCTACGATCAACTGCTCCTTAATATTTTCAGGAACGTGTTCGCGCTCTGGCATAGTAATGAACGTCCCTTTCTTTTCAGTTTCGTTCCAATCTAACCAACCAAACTTAGGATTCTTGCCACGAGTTTTGCTGGTAATACCAGAGTTGTCCGCACTTTTAGGACGGTAAGCAATGATATCGCCTGGCTTACAAGTGTAAGAAGGTACATTCATGATTTCACCGTTTACAGTAATATGTTTGTGGTTAACCAACTGACGCGCTTCAGGGCGGCTAGCAGTTAATCCCATACGGAATACTGTATTGTCTAAACGAGCTTCTAATAATTTAATCAGGTTTTCACCGGTAACACCTTTTAAACGCTGAGCTTCTTCAAAAGTCTTACGGAACTGGCGCTCCAATACACCGTAAGTGTATTTAGCCTTTTGTTTTTCTCTTAACTGAAGTGCGTATTCGCCTAAAGTTTTGCGTTTACGGGCAGCACCATGCTGTCCGGGAGGGTTAGAGTTTTTACCTAACCACTTTGCGTTTCCTAAAATAGGTTCGCCAAAGATTCTGGAGATTTTGGTCTTAGGACCTGTGTAACGTGCCATAGTTTAAATTTTCATTTCGATTTTTTTAGAATTCGTTGCGTCGATCGGTTAAAAATCGTAAAAAATGAATCGGGCAACCTTTTGATAAATGAAACCTTGTGGCTCAATATGATTCCACTACCCCTATTGGGGCTTAGGGTGTTATACTCTTCTTTGTTTAGGAGGACGACAACCATTGTGTGGCATAGGGGTAACATCTTTAATAGAAGTTACTTCAATACCTGATTGTGCAATAGAACGAATGGCGCCTTCGCGACCTGCTCCTGGTCCTTTTACAAATACATCAACACGCTTCAAACCTGCGTCCATTGCTACTTTCGCAGCATCAGCAGCAGCCATTTGGGCAGCGTATGGGGTATTCTTTTTAGATCCTTTGAAACCCATTTTACCAGCACTGCTCCAGCTAATAACTTGGCCAGTCTTGTTGGTAAAACTGATAATAATGTTGTTGAATGTAGCTGAAATTCTTACCTCACCGGCAGCATCAACTTTTACAACTCTTTTTTTGGCAGCAGCTTTTGCACTGTTCTGCGCTTTTTGTGGTTTAGCCATGATTGTTTTTTTAGGTAATCTTCCCCGAAGGGATGGTTAATAAAAATCCGTTTGACCGGAACCTTTGCATCTCCTTCTTGACTATCAAGAGATCCAATTGCAAAGGATTTATTTATGTAAGAAAGCCCGAAGTGGTTACTTCGGGCTAACTATTTATTTTTTAGCTGCTTTCTTCTTGCCGGCAACTGTTTTACGTTTACCTTTTCTTGTGCGGCTATTGGTTTTGGTTCTTTGACCACGAACAGGCAACCCTTTACGGTGACGTAAACCTCTGTAACAAGCGATATCGAGCAAACGCTTGATACTCATAGATACTTCACTTCTAAGTGCACCCTCTACCTTGAACTCATTGTTAATGATGTTACGGATAGCAGTTTGCTCTTCATCGTTCCACTGGTTTACTTTTTTATCAAAGTCAATACCTGCTTTTTCAAGGATATACTGAGCTGTTGAACGTCCAATACCAAAAATGTAGGTTAAACCAATCTCACCTCTTTTGTTTTTTGGCAAATCAATACCGGCAATACGAGCCATATTATAATTGTTTTATGCTGTTAATTTGATTAATCGGATTATCCTTGACGCTGCTTAAAGCGAGGATTCTTTTTGTTAATCACAAATAATTTACCCTTGCGCTTCACGATCTTACAATCGGCACTGCGTTTTTTAATGGAAGCTCTTACTTTCATTGTTTGGTTGTTTAACTGTTATTGTCCTGTTACGTTCTTTTTAAAGTTGCTTTAAATGCCTTTCGGTCACTTATTTGTATCTGAAAATGATTCTTCCTCTACTCAAATCATACGGGCTCATTTCCACTCCAACTTTGTCCCCTGGTAAAATTCGGATGTAGTGCATCCGCATTTTTCCTGAAATAGTGGCCAATATTTCATGACCATTTTCTAATTTAACCCTGAACATAGCATTACTTAATGCTTCCAGAATTACTCCGTCTTGTTTAATCAATGGTTGTTTCGACATACTATTTTTGGGGCTGCAAAGATATTAGAATACAACCGAATTATAAAAAAATAGGGGAAAAAACTCTTAAAAATGTGGAAAAAAAACAAAGAAATCGGGTTTTCCACAGAAAATTGAGCTAAAAATAGTGGTAGCCTCCCCTATTTTGAACGCAAAACGCCAGAATTGGGGTTCTGGCGTTGCGGTATAATAGACGTCAAATTTACATTGATTGATGCAATCCCATAACATTTACATGGGGTCTCTGGTCAAATGCACTTTCACCATATCATGGTATTGGTTTTGCAACTGGTGCACATAATGCACATTTGGATGGTGGCGTCTGTCTTCTCTGTACCACATATCTAGTGTAGAGAAATCACCCGCTTTAGGCGTAACCAACCTAAACGCGCCTTTTAAATACTTTACAGAGCCATCATCGGCTGCTTGTTTGGTAAAATTAAGATTCAGCAATGAAGCTTCATCTAGAGGAATGGGATGCAGATGATCAGTTGAAAACCAAAACTCTTGAACGGAGGTCAGTAAACACACTTGCTTCTCGTCTCCATTTAACCTTGTTACTTCTCCTTCCCAAAGCTTGCCTTCAAACTCACCCATCATGTAATCTCCAATTTTGATGTCGTTGAATTTAATCATATAGCAATCGTTTGAGGCTTAAGTTAAGGAATTTTTTGATTATTCAGCCCAACTCATTGTATACCCCGGATTTTCTATGCGCAATGCTTCTTCAGTCAATTGCAAAGGATGAAAAGTGTCTACCATGACAGCGAGTTCCTGGGTCTCTTTCTTACCAATGCTTTTTTCAACAGCCCCAGGATGCGGTCCATGAGGGATTCCTGCAGGATGCAAAGTGATCATGCCTCGGGTCACATGTTTCCGGCTCATAAAATCACCAGCCACATAATACAAGACTTCATCACTATCAATATTGCTGTGGTTATAAGGTGCTGGAATGGCATCCGGATGATAATCATAAAGCCTAGGACAAAAACTGCACACCACAAAATTATGCGCATCAAAGGTCTGGTGCACAGGTGGTGGCTGATGAACCCTTCCTGTAATGGGTTCAAAATCATGGATGCTGAAAATATACGGATAGCAACATCCATCCCAACCAATCACGTCAAAAGGATGTGTGCCATAATGTAATCCATACAATACCCCTTTCTTTTTGGTTTTGATTAAAAAGTCACCCGCTTGGTCAATGGTCATTAAATTTTCTGGGCCCCGAATATCACGTTCGCAATAAGGCGAATGTTCTAGTAATTGACCATGCTTACTCAGATACCTTTTGGGATACCTGAAAGGGCTAAAACTTTCAACAATAAACAACCGATTGCTCGTGGTGGCAAACTGTATTTGATAGATTGTACCCCTTGGAATAACAATATAATCCCCATAAGAAAAAGGCAGTTGCCCATATTGTGTAAGCAAGTTCCCTGAGCCCTCGTGAATAAAGATTAATTCATCTGCATCAGCATTTTTGTAAAAATAATCAGTCATGCTTTGTTCCGGTGCAGCCAAAACAATATGACAATCATTGTTTACCAAAACGGCTTTCCGACTGTTTAAAAAATCCGCTTCAGGCTTTACATTAAACCCTTCAAAGCTTCGATGCTTTAACATTTTTTCTTCCGCCACTTTGGGCGCAACTACAATTGGTTCATCCGTGTGAATAATTTGTGTAGGCGGATGAATATGATACAACAAAGAGTAGTCATCACTAAAGCCTTCAGTTGAAAACAATTGTTCTGAATACAATCCGCCGTCAGGCTTTCTAAATTGTGTGTGACGTTTATGCGGCACTTCGCCCAATCGAATATAATGAGGCATAGAAAAAAGTTTAAAAATGGATGATTACTGTCCAGGGAATAACGGTCTGCCAATAATATCGCCACGGAAAGGCCAAGGCACCCCGGCTAATATTAATAAAGCAGCAATCAAGAAGAATAAAAATGCTTTTTTATATTTTACATCATCGGCCACTGTTTTTTTAGCCATCCCATGAGCTAGTGTAATGAATACAATTGCACCAATCATGGTTACAGGGTGTTCCATCCAAAAGAACCGATAAAATTTATCCTTCATAAATGAAGTCCCATCGGGTAAACTAGTTGTAAAAAAACCATAACGGCCAAATGCTACTTGATATAAGCCTAGCAGCAAGGTAATATGCGAGGCAATCATCGTAAACAACCAAATTTTCTTATCCCCTGCTTTAAACGTTTGTTTTGAAGACCAACCAGTGTATGCCTTAACAATGGAAATCAACAACAAAACAATAATGACCCAACGAAGAAAATTATGTAAATGAACAAATCCTGTTTGCATAAATAAAATTTTAGGGCAATATACAACAGAAATGGTTTACGCTTTACCGTAAACCATTCTAACCAAACAAACAAACAACATTTAATTTATTGCTTCACCCAATCAGCAACGAATAGATTGGTATCCCTTGTGCCGCCGTTATTTCTATTGGAGCCGAAGACAATTTTTTTACCATCAGGGCTAACCATTGGAAATGCATCGAAGCCTTTATCACGACTAATTTTTTGTTTATTATTACCGTTGAGATCAACCAAATACATATTGAAAGGGAATCCTCTAGGATATTCATGGTTGCTGGAGATAATAATACCCTTGCTGTCAGGTGTAAAGTTAGGAGCCCAATTGGCTTGTCCCCAACTGGTGATTTGCTTGGCATTGGAGCCATCTGCATCAGCTACCCAAACTTCCATATTGGTTGGGGCCACCAATCCTTCCTTCAATAATTCTTTATACTCTTTTACTTCTGCTTCTGTTTTTGGTCTGCTGGCACGCCATACAATTTTTTTGCCATCTGGGCTAAACCAAGCACCCCCATCATAGCCTAAAGCTGTAGTGATTTGTTTTTCTTTTCCTGAAGCCAAATCCATAATATACAATTCTAGGTCGCCACTTTTATCACTGCAATAAATCATCTTCTTGCCATCATAAGACAGGGTTGCTTCAGCATCATAGCCTTTAGCATTGGTGAGTTTTTTTACAATTTTTCCATTGAGGTCTGCCATGTAGATATCATAGGTATTGTACAGCGGCCAAATATATTTATTGCCATATTTTGCTCTGTCCGGTACTGGTGGGCAATCTGAACCGCCTTCATGTGTTGATGCATAAATAATATGCTTGCCATCTGGCATAAAATAGGCACAGGTCGATCGGCCTTTTCCAGTGCCTACCAATTTGTACTCAAATTTTTCGCCAGCTTTAGTAGGCAGTTTGCCTACAAATATTTGATCGCAATTAATGCCTTCTTTTGGGTTGGTTCTTTGGAATACAATATGCTTACTATCAAAGCTCCAATAGGCTTCAGCATTGTCACCACCAAAAGTGAGTTGTTGCACATTCTTAAAATATTTTTCGCCTTCAAAACGCAATGTATCGCCAGGAACAACTGGCGTGCTTACAGCGCCAGGTTGAGCAGCAAGCTGGAATACCATGATTGAAAGACCTACTAAAAGTGTATATTTTTTCATATATCAATAATATGCTGCAAAAGTAGATTTATCCACGGGGATTTTTGTCAGGAAAATGTCACAGAATAAAAACTAGATTTGCACTGCAAATACAAAACTATGCCCATCATTGCACCCTCATTACTCAGTGCCAACTTTTTACATTTAGCAGCGGATTGTCAATTATTAAATGAAAGCCAAGCAGATTGGTTTCATTTAGATGTAATGGATGGTCAATTTGTACCCAATATAAGTTTTGGCTTGCCCATTATTAGTCAAATTAGAACAGCCACTACCAAAGTCTGTGATGTACACTTAATGATTGCACAACCAGAACATTATATACAGGCTTTTAAAGATGCGGGAGCAGATGTGCTGACCGTACATATTGAGGCTTGCCATCATTTACATAGACAGATTCAACAAATCAAACATTTGGGTATGAAAGCAGGGGTTGCGCTTAATCCACATACGTCTGTGCAATTGCTCAACGATATCATTAAAGACATTGACGTGGTCTGTTTAATGAGTGTAAATCCTGGATTCGGTGGACAACATTTTATCCCCCAAACACTTGAAAAAATAACCACTTTGAAGCAAATGATTCAACACAAACAAAGTCAATGTTTGATTGAAATTGATGGCGGTGTTACGCTTGAGAATGCGCCAAGTATTTTAAAAGCTGGTGCAGACATTTTGGTTGCCGGCAATACCGTATTTAAGTCGGCTGATCCTAAAGCAACCATCGCGGCATTAAAAGCTTTATAAGGGTTCATTTTTTAGCTGCATTTTAAGAAATCGTTAATTCAGTTTTCTTTCCACATTTGTGCATAAGAATCATTAGGTAATATCTGCATTCATGAATTAAATTTGAAAGAAGAGGTATTGATACCTGTGTATTATGATTCTTTAACCAAAACCCTATAGATTGACAGAGACAATCATTAGCCTAGAGTCGGTGAACCCTATTGAATTCTTTGGTGTAAACAATGGCAAGCTTGATTTACTCAAAAAGAAATTCCCTTTATTAAAAATCTTATCAAGAGGCACTCAATTAAAACTGAGCGGTGCACCCGAACAGATTGATACTGCCCGAGAAAAAATCGATTTAATTGTTCAGTATTTACAAAGAAATGGCCATCTCAGCGAAGGGTATTTTGAACAAATACTTGGCGGAGATGATGCGGAAGCAGTAGACAATTTTGTTGACCGTAACCCAAATGATATTCTGGTATTTGGTCCCAACGGAAAAACTGTTAGAGCCCGAACACAGAATCAGAAAAAAATGGTGCATGCGGCTGACAGAAATGATATTGTTTTTGCCATAGGCCCAGCTGGTACAGGTAAAACTTATACAGCAGTAGCTTTAGCCGTTCGCGCGTTAAAAAACAAAGTGGTTAAAAAAATCATTTTGACCAGACCAGCAGTTGAAGCTGGAGAAAGCCTTGGTTTTTTACCAGGTGATCTAAAAGAAAAAATCGACCCATATTTACGCCCATTATACGATGCATTGGATGACATGATTCCAGCAGATAAATTGGGTTATTATATGAGCACCAGAACCATTGAAATTGCACCTTTGGCGTATATGCGTGGGAGAACGCTTGATAATGCTTTCATCATTTTAGATGAAGCGCAAAATACCAATGAT
>JAIXYL010000103.1 GCA_027490265.1 Sediminibacterium sp. | reverse complement strand
GTATTGATGATGTTTTTTTGAATGGGTTTAATAAATAATTCAGCATTGCTGATTTGTAAACTAGCCCTGATTTTTGTATTTGTTTCCGACATATTAGTGAGTGGACCATCAAAGCTTATATCAATTTTTCCTTGCCCATTTTTAATCAATAGATTATCTGTATTCAACGGTGGGTTAAGTTGGGCTAAATTGAATTTTGTTTTAAATCCACCCTTTAGGTGTGGATACGTTAGGTTCTGAATTTGAATATTGGATGTTTGTACGGGAATCTCATGCCAGAATCCTGTTAGTTTAGACAGCACAATAGAACTATTGGCATCATTGGGTTCTAAGGCTTTATTGACTTGGTTATTAAAAGTACCCACAACGGTGGCATTTGTAAATTGTACCGCACTTGTACCAATGGTGGTTTTTTTTGCATCCCAATTTGCAATTACATTGGGTTCACCACCACTTAATGGTCCTTTGATAGTTGCTTGAACGCTTAGTGGTTTAGTGATGATGATATTGTTTAAAACCCGCGCAATGTTTTTTGTTAGAATTGATTTAGCAAATGCAAAGGGAACGCTTTCTGTTGATATATTTAAACTGAACAAACCGTCTTTTGTTAAATCAAAAATACCCGTTAAAACAAATGGCGTTTTACCAATGGTTAAATCGATTTTATTAAACGACAATATTTGTTTTTGTTTCTGTAAGGAGATTTCAAAATTTCCCTTAATCGGTTGATTTTTTAAGAAACTACCTTTTAAGTGATTGAACATTAAGGATTTTACAATGATGTCTTTTTTGATTTTGAAAATCGTAACAGAATCAGACACATTTGATTCAATGTTTAAAGACTCTATATCAAAATGAAATAGTTTCAATTTTTGATCATCCTTAATGATGATGTTAAATTGTTTCAGTTCAATGTTTTCTGGAATTTGTACACTTGACTTTTTAGTAGATGCTTGTTTTTGTTTGAACTCATCAAGATTATGATTGCCAAATTTATCAGTATAGATAAAAAGTTGACCACCACTTATTTTTGTTTTACTTAAAACAATTTTGCCGCCCAATAAGGGCCATGTTTTAATGCGTATCGATACATCTTTTGCAGTAAATAATTTCTGATGGTGCAGATGAAACATTGGACCTTTTACATCTACCTCTTCTAATTGAATCGAAAAATTGGGAAATTGTGCAAAGAGGCTTAAATGAATATCTTTGATGGATACGGTACTATGATATTTCTTTTGAATTGATGCACTTGCTTCAGCTATTAATTCATGCTTATGTTTATTAACATAGATGCTGGCAATAAAAAACACCAACAGCATTAACAGTATAATGCTAGCCAAACCATAGGCCAACCATTTAAGCAAACGTTTCAACGGCAATCGTTTACTTAAAGTTAAGTTATCTGCCCATGTAAACCATCAAGATTTGAATATCGGAGGGATTAACACCGCTGATTCTACTGGCTTGACCCAAAGTGCTCGGTTTTATCTTTTTCATTTTTTGTAGTGCCTCATTAGACAACGCATTGAGTTTGTCGTAATCAAAGTTGGCGGGGATGGCCATATTTTCTAGGTCACTCATTTTGTCAACTAATTGTTGCTCCTTTTCAATATAACGTTCGTACTTGATTTGAATTTCAGCTTGCAAAAGTGCATCTTCTGAAATAGTGTTTAAACTGGTTTGTAAGCTTGGCAGGGTAGATGTTAGATCATCCAAAGAAATATTCGGTCTTAAAATTATTTTAGCAGCTTTTTGTTTTTCTTGAATAGGTGCAGAATTGATTGACTGTAAAAACTCATTGATATCTGTAGGTTCAATACTATAATTGTTCAATGTTTTTTTAACCTCATTGACTTCATTTATTTTTTGTTCAACGGCGCGCATTCTTTCAGCCGATGCCAAACCTAGGCGATGACTTCTTTCTGTTAATCTTAAATCTGCATTGTCTTGTCTGAGTAAGGTTCTAAACTCAGCCCTACTGGTAAACATACGGTAAGGCTCATCCGTCCCTTTGTTAATTAAGTCGTCTACCAGAACACCAATGTAGGCTTCAGAACGTTTTAATATAAATGGTTCAAGTTGTTTTGCTTTTTGGTGAGCATTGATACCGGCTATCATCCCTTGACAAGCTGCTTCTTCATATCCGGTTGTTCCATTGATTTGACCAGCAAAAAATAAATGACTGATTTGTTTGGTTTCTAAAGCATGCGTTAATTGAGTCGGCATAAAATAGTCGTACTCGATGGCATAGCCAGGCCTAAAGATTTTGCAATTTTCAAAACCGGGTACTTGTCTTAAAGCCGCCATTTGTACCTCTTCTGGCAATGATGTAGAAAAACCATTGACATAAATTTCAACCGTGTCCCAGCCTTCAGGCTCTACAAATAATTGGTGACGGTCTCTATCTGCAAAGCGACTGATTTTATCTTCAATGCTTGGACAATATCTTGGACCCACCCCTTCAATTCTACCCTGATACATGGGAGACCGATCAAAACCAGTTTTTAATAAATCGTGAACCGTTTGATTGGTATAAGTGATGAAACAACTTCTCTGATTCTCAGCTTTCACCCTGGGAATATTCATATAAGAAAAACCAACAATATGTTCGTCTCCCTTTTGTTCTTCCATTTTAGAATAATCCAAGCTTCTACCATCCACTCTTGGAGGGGTGCCTGTTTTTAAACGATCGCTTTCAAAACCCAATGACACCAATTGTTCCGTAATGCCAGTAGCTGCTTTCTCTGCCACACGCCCACCACCAAATTGTTTTTCACCAATATGAATCACACCATTTAAAAAAGTACCACTGGTTACCACAACTGATTCAGCCATGATTTCATGCCCCAATCCGGTAATGACTCCACAGGCTTTATTATTTTTAATGATGATTTCTTTTACCATGTCTTGGTAAAAATCAACATTGGGTGTTTTCTCTAACCATTCTCTCCATTTGGCAGCAAAGAGCATTCGGTCGTTTTGTGCTCTTGGGCTCCACATAGCCGGGCCTTTACTTAGGTTCAACATTCTAAACTGAATGGTACTCAAGTCGGTTACAATTCCACTGTATCCGCCAAGGGCATCAATTTCTCTTACAATCTGTCCTTTTGCAATACCGCCCATGGCTGGGTTGCAACTCATTTGTGCAATGGTTTGCATGTTCATGGTAATCAGCAAAACTGAACTTCCTAAGTTGGCTGCGGCAGCAGCAGCTTCACAGCCTGCATGTCCAGCGCCCACAACAATCACATCGTATTTTGAAAACATGGTGCAAAGATATTATAGGAATTGCCCTAACCGAATTTTTTTAAAATTTCTCTTTCAGTTAAGATGGATTTGGCAGACTCCGTTTCAAGGTATTGTTGGTATTCTTCCGATGAAAAGGAAGGAATCGCGTCCAGTATTGTTTTATTGGAATGAATAAAATCAACCAGTGCTACAGAAGCAGACATTTCATGTTCACTTAAAATGCTTGCCAATTTATTCAAATAAAACAAGCACCTCTGAAACCCAGAAGCTTGATACAGCTTTTCAAAATAGGCTTTGGCAAATAATAGATCGGACGCATGCCCCATTGCATTTATTCGTGCTACACGAATATTTAAGTAATTCCAACAAGCACTCAATTCTACTTCGGAATCTGTATTAAACCAGGCTATGGGTATCACATGTTCAAACTGCCAAGCCTTCCCAAAATTTTCCCAGCTGAGTCCTTCAATGAACTGCGCTTCAATCCACTTTCTAAGATCTTTTCTGCAAAGCCCGAAATATTGGGCATACTGTTCACTAGGCGCATTTTCAAGCACAAAGCGCCTAAACGCCATTTGCCATTTTCTTTTCTCGTTCTGCATAGTTGCGATTCTAGACACAAAGGTCTATGTTCCACGTGTCACACCAAAAAAATGTTTCAGGGTGGAACGGTTCTCCGTGAAACTATTTGGCAATCTCCAAACAACCCAGTTCTTGTATAATAAGGGTTTGATTATCGTCTAGTTGTACGGTACTAACCCCCATTTTTTTATAATTAGGGTTTAATAAGTTTTTTCGGTGTCCAAGATCGGGGAGGTTGATGTCTAAATAGAGTAATAAAAGTCCACTAAGGCCGAGTTTGTCTTTTCCAAGGAAAATATTCTCGCCAGCACAGCCCTTGTATCCAACCTTGTTCATCCGGTCCCCAAAACTAGAGCCGTCAGAAGAACGGTGGCTTACACTCCCCCCATTGCCTTTAATATCTTTGGCGTGTTGGCGTGCGGCCAAGGTTAATTTTTCTTCTGGCTCCAAAAAGGGTAGTGGGTCAACCTTGGTTAAGTCTTCAATCAAACTATTGGCATATTTTCCCTTTAGCCTAGGTTGTTGATTTAAATAAGGCAATAAAGCAGAGTCTCTAAACTCTTTTGGAAACAAACGAGCATAATTGGTCCAATAAATAAATGATTGAACGAGTGGATCAGACGCCCGGAAAATTTGGTTCTCGTTTAGTTTTTCTAGAATTGCCTGTTTTACAACCAATTTTGGTTCAAAAGCAATATCCGGTAACAATACTTGACTATAATTTTGGGCTTTAACCCAAGAAGAACCAACCAATAGAATCAGCAGTGCCCAAGCCTTCATTTATTTTCTTTTAGCAATCAACTGCAAATAATGGTCCTCTTTTGCACGCATGCTTAAAATTTCACTTTTTGTTTTGTCTTTATAGCCACATAAATGAAGGGCGCCATGGAATAAGACCCGCATCATTTCGTTTTGAAAACTTACCCCATGCTGATTTGCATTGTCTTTAACCCGATCAATGCTGATATAAATTTCGGCTTCAATCGGTTGGCCTGGATCGTTCAACCCAAAAGTGATGATATCTGTGTAGTAATTGTGTTGTAAAAAATCCTGATTAATCTTGAGCAGCATGTCGTCTGAACAGAATATATATTGAATGCCCCCTACTATCTTCTTCTCTTTTTTGAATATTGATTCAATAAAAGATTTTAGCCCCGTTTTATTTTGAAACACAAATGGGCGATCGCCTGTTCTAAAATTGATTTTAGCCATAATTGCTTGATTACTCCAAAATTCGTAACAAAACCAATACGGGCTAGACTACCTTTACCATATAATCGGAAATATGAAAAGATTGTCTGAGTTATCAGCAGGTCAAAAAGGAATTATCGATTCATTTGAGAAAGACGACATCTTTATCAAACTCATGGAAATGGGTTGTGTGCCAGGTGAAAAAGTAAAAGTGGAACAAATTGCACCCCTAGGTGATCCCATTTCAATTTGCGTATCGGGCTATCGATTAAGCTTAAGATTGAGCGAAGCCAACAGTATTTTTGTTACGGAGGATTTATCATAATTAACTGACAATCAATCAATTAGATGAAAATCGGCCTTTATTTTGGTTCATTTAATCCCATCCATACAGGGCATCTGATTATTGCCAGCCATGTTCTAAATCAAACCAATTTACAGCAGGTATGGTTTGTAGTGTCACCCCAAAACCCCTTTAAGCCGGCCAATAGTTTGTTGAATGAATACCATCGGTTGCATTTGGTGCAATTGGCGGTTGAAGACGATATTCGATTAAGGGCTTCTGATATTGAGTTTAAATTACCCAAGCCCTCCTATACCATTGACACATTGGTTTATTTAAAAGAAAAATATCCGCAACATCAATTTGAAATCATCATGGGCAGCGATAGTTTTCAAAATTTACCCAATTGGAAAAACGCCCCATTGTTAAAGAGTGACTATTCTTTTATCGTGTATAATCGTCCGGGTTTTGAAATCAAACAACATGCAGTGGCATCATTACGCGTATTAGATGCGCCGCTTTTAACCATTTCTGCAACCCATGTGCGCGATAATATTAAGGCTGGAAAAACCATCCGTTATTTGGTTCCAGAGAAAGTGCGTGAATATATTGAAGCCAATCATTATTATCAGTAAAGCATTGCATTCGTCCATTCAAATAAAATTGCAACGCGCAGCCAATTAACCAAAACAAATACAATAGATTTATTGCAACAAATCAATTGTATGCAAAAAATTTTTCTGTTTTTATGTATGGCTGTTGTTACCAACAGTATCGGGCAATCCTTAACTGTTGACTATATCATGCGCGATCCAAAATGGATTGGGACTTCTCCAAGCAATGTGTTTTGGAGTCATGACAGTAAAACAGTTTTCTTTAACTGGAATCCCCAACAGCAAATCGCAGACTCGTTGTATGCTTATGCACTCAATGCTTCAGGCCCAGAAAAAGCCAATAACCAAATCATAGAGCGCAATAATGCAATAAATAATGCCGTCTACAATATAGCGGGTACACAAATGGTTTATGGTTTTCGCGGAGACATTTATTGGACCGATATAAAAACCAATAAAACAATACGCGTAACACAAACAGAGGAACAAGAAAACAATCCCAGTTTTATTTTAAACGATGAATGGATTGTATTTAATAAAGCATCTAATTTATTTGCATGGCATACCAAGTCTGGTGTACTAATGCAATTAACCAATATTGGTGCAGGGGGGAGCGTAACTGTCGGCAACTTCAATCGCGCTGAGGCTTCAATCAACCCACTAACCCAAGATGGATGGTTACAGAAACAGCAATTAGATTTGTTTGAAGTGCTGAAAGAACGAAAAGACAAAAGCGCGCAACGCAATACGTATTTGCGTAACAATCGTGTGGTTTATAACGATACCATCAAAAGAATTTCTACAGATGGAAAATTGATGCAAGGGTTACAAATCAGTCCAGATGCGCGTTTCGTGACCTATCGTTTGTATCAAGCACCAAGTGGCAACAAGCAAACCATTGTACCAGATTATGTAACCGAATCTGGTTATACCACCGATTTGAATACCAGAACCAAGGTTGGGAATGCTTTGGGCCGATACGATTTTTATGTTTGGGATCGGGTGCGTGATACCTTAATGCAAATAAAAACAGATGCCATCCCAGGTATTCAAGATTTACCCGATTATGCCAAAGATTATCCAAAAAGATATGAAGGCAAAAAACCCAGCAACAGACCAGTCGTGATTTATGGTCCTTACTGGAACAATACCGCTACTCATGCCATTGTTGACATTCGTTCTCAAGACAATAAAGACCGTTGGATCATGCAATTGGAAGCGGCAACCGGAAAATTATTACCCATCGACCGTCAAAGAGACAATGCTTGGATTGGTGGACCAGGCATAGGCGGGGGCAACTTTGGAACAAAAATTGGTTGGATCAACAATGATCAATTTTATTTTCAAAGTGAAGCAACTGGTTATTCGCACTTGTATGTGTACGATGTAAAAACACAAAATAAAAAAGCAGTAACTGCTGGAAACTATGAAGTGCAGGAATTAAAATTGAGTAAGACCAAACAACATTTTTATTTGTTGACCAACGAAACACATCCAGGAAAATTAAATTGGTATCGTATTAAAATAGACGGAAGCGCTAAAGAAAGAATTACTGCAGGTGAAGGTGGATATGAAGTGAGCATGAGCCCCGATGAAAAATGGATTGCTTATCGCTATTCTTATATCAATAAGCCATGGGAATTATATGTGCAAGAAAATGCGCCCGGTAAAAAACCCATTCAGGTAACCAATCTATCCATGAGCGATGCTTTTAAAAAATACGATTGGAAAGAAGCAAAAGTG
>JAIXYL010000148.1 GCA_027490265.1 Sediminibacterium sp. | reverse complement strand
TTGGCGATACAAACACGATCAAACAATAAAGGCACTAAATTCAACCAAATCTGATCTACCCCCATGCCTTCGGCAAAATTGTAGTAACATTCATTGGTCATATGCGATGCCCACCATTGTAAAAATTGATGGGTGATTGGGCTTTTGCGCATGCCCAAAAAACCTGCATTGTATAAGCCAGATCGGAGGATATCGCGCTCTTTAGGCAACAAATGGGCATCAGGATATGGGTTTGTAAAATGAGGTGTAATGACTAAATCATGGTGATTGAATTGTATTTCCACCCAATTAAAATTGTTTAAGACATAGGTATCTGAATCTATGTACAAAAGATAATCAGGAGCATATTGCGCAAAAAGATATTGCGCAGCAAAAGGCTTCATGGCGCAATTCAATTCAATAATCGAATATTGATTGGCCATTTTTTCAAATTCAAAAATACCTAATTCACTTATTTCTAATACATTATACGGTTTAAATGCATTTAAATCAAACCGATCATTCACTTTGTCAATCAGAATAATAAAGACAGAATAGTCTGGGTGATGGGCAGCAAAAGAATCGGCCATGGTTTTACAATGGGCCAAATGATTAGCGGAACAAACGGTATAAACAATCTTTTTCATAGAATTATCCTTGCGCTACTTTTTCTGCCATAATGATGGTATTCAAATAGAATCGGTCCGATTTGGGCCAGAATGGTTCTACCAAACTAAAACCAATATGCATGAGTGGTATGCCTATTTGACGAACCAGCTTTTTGAAAAAAGACCAGTTGCGCAAAATTGGTACTTGATGCATCCAATGGTCGTGGATATATAACACGAATAACTGGTGTAATGCACTCATGAAATGCCCATTTTTATCAACAATGGTTACTTTAAAACCATGCTTAACCAACATATCTGCTAAGGCAAAACGCGTGTACCGTGCATAATCAATGGGTATTTCGTGTTCTTCCCAAGCAAAGGGGCAGGTTAATAATAATTGTGCACCAGGCTTCATAACACGATGAATTTCAGGAAGTATGGCTTGTAAACCAAATACGTGTTCAAACACTTCACTAGAAAACACCGCATCAAAACTGTTGTTCTCAAATGGAATCGTTACCCCATCATAATATACATCAACCGCTTCATGTTGATGATCGTGCCCTTCACCATTGTAATCTAACCCAATGTATTCAGTTACATGCGTAAATAAAGATTGGTATGGTTTTTCACCACATCCAAAATCAAGCAGTTTGCCCTTTAGTTGTGGTGCATATAAACTAATTTTACGGTACAATCCCTTCCTTATAAAATAAAGTGGATGTTTATATGTGGGATTGAAGTTTTGAGGGACCATATTATCAAATGCAAAATTGCAAGGCAAGATACGGAATATGACAATTAGGTATGATTACCAGATTTTTTGTGAACAACCCTACGGGGGCATCTCTCGCTATTTTTATGAATTAATCTATCGGCTTCAGCAGAAACCTGGCATTCATATTCAATTAGACATATTATCTGCAGACAATATTTTTTTAGAGCAATTAAAAGGAAAGAACTTTTGGAATGACTTACATTTTAAAGGCAAGAAAGATTTAAATCGTTTACTCTCGAATGCCTATGACAGTTTTGCTGCAAGAATGCAACCCTTTGATTTGTTTCATCCAACTTACTATAGTGCTACATCGCTGAATAGATCTGGCAATAAGCCAATGGTGATTACTATACACGATATGATAGACGAGCGCTTTCACAAAGACCAGCCCGCCTATCAGGCCATCATTGCGCAACGTGCCAAGCATATTGAACGTGCATCTAAAATCATTGCTGTTTCAGAAAATACCAAGCAAGACCTGATAACACTTTGCGGTGTTCATCCAGATAAAATCGTCACCATTTATCATGGCAATAGTTTCAATCTGAATATTGAAAGCTGCACACTGCCGAAACCAATGGAAGCCCCTTATATTTTATACACAGGTAAACGATATGCTTATAAAAATTTTGACCGCTTCTTACAAAGTGTTGCCCCCATTTTACTGGCCAACCCTACCCTGCAACTGGTTTGTGCAGGGGGTGGTGCATTTAGAAATGCTGAACTATTGACCATAAAACAATTCAACCTGACAGAACAAATACAGTATCAGCCCATCTTAAATGACCAAGCATTGGCTGCCTGGTACAACCATGCACAGCTCTTAGTGTACCCAAGCCTATATGAAGGATTTGGCCTGCCCATTATTGAAGCATTTGCCTGTGGTTGTCCTGTTATCACATCGATAGGTTCCAGCACCAGCGAGATTGCTGGTGACGCAGCGGTGTTGATCAACCCAAATGATGTGGCGGATATGACTGAAAAAATCAATACTGTTTTACACGATCAGCCATTGCGAGAAGCGTTAATTCAAAAAGGACATCAACGTGCCCATCTGTTTAATTGGGATAAAACAGCCAATCAAACATTGAAATTGTATCAGTCTCTTTAAAAGACACTATTTTTACGCCAATAAGCAGATACAATGACCATTAAGCCCATTAAAGCCTTTAAAGTATTGTTTGGATTAGACCATCAACCAACAAGCTTCCCTCCTGATTTTGAAGCCATCCACCATACCATTATCAATAAAGTAAGACCATATACAATGACTAGTCCGGAGCGTTTGTACGGACTCATTGAAAGTGTACAATATGTGGTAAAGCATCAAATTAAAGGGGCCATGGTAGAATGTGGGGTTTGGAAGGGGGGATCAATGATGGCGATTGCTGAAACCTTACTGGCTTTAGGTGATACCTCGCGTGATTTATACCTCTATGATACGTTTGAAGGCATGACTGCACCAACTGATGAAGATATCGACCAATTGAACAGGGATGCGGCTTCTCAACTCAAGCAAGACGCCAATAAAAAATCAGAGAGCGTGGTTTGGGCCTATTCAGGACTAGACGAAGTGAAAAAAAATATTGCCCGCACCGGATACCCAGCTGATAAAATTCATTTTGTACAAGGTGATATTTTAAAAACCATTCCGAAAACTTTGCCGGGCCAAACTGCTCTATTAAGATTAGACACTGATTGGTATGAATCTACCAAACATGAAATGGAGCAATTGTATCCTTTATTGGTGTCAAAAGGGGTGCTGATTATTGACGATTATGGATTTTGGAAAGGCTCAAGAAAAGCCGTTGATGAGTATTTGGAAGCGCATCAAATTGGCATCCTCCTGCACCGTATGGATGAAACAGGTCGTTCTGCCATCAAGCCATAACTACAAATTTTCTAAGCCTAATTGCTTTTTTATCTGAAACAACCATTTCCCAAATGGGGTTTGCAATAAAAAATGCAGTATCCGCAATCGCCATTGCCATAAACGACACTTTAAAGAGAAGCCAAAATAGTGCTCGTAAATGAGAATATTGTCCTTGAGGGATTGCAAATAATTGGTCGTGCTGATGCCCGTGTCATCAAATACTGTAATGGTAGCATTGATGTATCCATAAGGCTCATCGCTTAGCCGACACATCAGATCATAATCCATGGCAATTTTAAAATCATTGTTGAAAAGCCCTACCCGATTGTACACGTCTTTTTTTACAAACCATGTGGGGTGAGCCACACTGCGCATACCCCTGTATAATTTATGTGGATCAAATGGCTTGCCAATTACAATAACAGCACCAGCCCTAGTCACTTGAATATTTCCGCTGGTCCATGTAACCGAGGGATTCTGCTCGAAATACTGTTTAACCGTGGCAATCACTGAAGATGACGCATAAGCATCCCCAGCATGCAACAAATGGGTAATGGGATGACTGGCATTAAGCACCCCTTTATTAAACGCATCTCCAATACCTTGATCTCTTTCGTTGATCCAACGGCGATAGGACGGTTGCGGATGATTGGCCAACCAATTGGCAATTACATCATTGCTGGATCCATTGATGATCAAATGTTCATCGGGTGGCATTGTTTGCATATCAACAGATTGACAGGTTTTTTGCAAATCGGTCAGGTTGTTGAAACAAATACTGATGACGGTGATGGCATTCATGAAAGGTCGGCTTGCGATAAATTTGATAATTGCTGAAGGAATAAATTGATCGACTGACGTTTCTCGTCGGTTAACAAGTATTGAATATTCTCAGTGTAATAAGTTCTTAAATCATAAAATGCACAAGAAGACTCGGCCAATACTTCATCCAAATGTGTTAATCCATAGCCTAAAGCCCTGTTAAACCCATCAATAAAATCTGGATGGATGGGCTTATTGGCTACCCATGCCGCAAAAACAAAGGGCAAATGGGTATGATTATTCCAAGCAGTGGCCAAATCGTAGATATAGGGGGAGATCAGCCGCTGCTCAAGCGCACGGTCTCCGATTACTACAGCAGCAGTATTGCCTTTGATTTGGCTTAGAAATTGATCATCGGCCGCTTCAAGCTTGATATTGAGTTGCCAATAATCTTTGATTAAGATTCTAGCCAAATTCACCGAGGTTCGGCTTTGGTAGTCTAACAAAATGGTGGTCACTTCTTGAAGGGGTACTTCACTGAAAATGGCCACTGACGCTACATTTTCTTCTGCCGATATACAGTAATCCGATATAATTTGCGCATTGGGAATGGAAGGAATCATGGCCACGGGAATAAGCCCAATATCAATCTGGTCATTTTTGAGACTGGCCGCAATTCGCGCAGGATAGTCCTCCGTTAGTTCAATTCGATCTAAAATCCCCGACTGTTTAATGCCAAACATCATGGGTTTGGTATTTAAATAACTTACGGCTCCAACACGTATCTTCTTGTTCAATTCAGCTACTTTTGTACAAAGAAAAGATTAATTATACTATTTAACGATTCCCTACTAAAAAATCACATGGAACTGACTCAATTAACCGCCCTTTCGCCCATTGATGGCAGATACAGAAAAAAGGTGCAACATTTAGACGAATATTTTGCAGAATATGCTTTGATTAAATACAGAGTATTGGTAGAAGTCCATTACTTTTTCTTTTTGGCCGATCAGAAGTTTTTTAAACTACCCATCAAAGCCAAACAGGCATTAGAAAAGATGCTGGATCAATTTAGCATAGACGATGCCAAACAAATCAAACAATTAGAATCGGTCACCAATCATGACGTTAAAGCTGTTGAATATTTTTTAAAAGAGCAGGTGGATAAAGCAGGCATTGGTCATTTGAAAGAGTGGATACATTTTGGCTTAACCTCACAAGACATCAATAATACAGCGATTCCATTAAGCTGGAAGCACGCCATCGAACACGAGTATTTGCCCTCATTAATTAATTTACAAACCGATATACACAGTTTGGCCAATACTTGGAAATCAGTGCCCATGTTGGCTAGAACCCATGGACAAGCTGCATCCCCTACAAGATTGGGAAAAGAATTGATGGTATTTGTTGAGCGGATCCAACACCAAGTTGAGTTGTTCAGCAGCATTCCATACGCGGCTAAATTTGGCGGCGCAACAGGTAATTTTAATGCACATCATATTGCTTTTCCAAAAAAGAACTGGGTATTACTAGGCAATCAATTTGTGGAAGGCGTATTGGGCTTACAAAGAATGCAGTTCACCACGCAGATTGAACATTATGATGCTTTAGCAGCGCATTTTGATGCACTCAAGCGCATCAATAATATCTTGATTGATTTGTGCCGCGATATTTGGACCTATATCAGCATGGATTATTTTAAACAACAAACCAAAAAGGGTGAAGTTGGGTCATCAGCAATGCCGCACAAAGTCAATCCGATAGATTTTGAAAATGCCGAAGGAAATTTAGGCATCGCCAATGCATTATTAGAACACTTGAGCGGCAAATTACCCATCAGTCGCTTACAAAGAGATTTAACCGACTCAACTGTATTAAGAAATATGGGGGTGCCAATGGCGCATATCAGCATTGCCATTCAATCCATTGAAAAAGGATTGTCTAAATTGATCTTGAATGAATCTGCCATCAAAGCTGATTTAGACAACAATTGGGCTGTTGTTGCGGAAGCCATACAAACCATTTTAAGAAGAGAACAGTATCCAAACCCATATGAGGCATTGAAAGATTTAACCAGGGGCAAACAAAAAATTGACAAAGCCATCATGCACCAGTTTATTCAGTCCTTAAATATTAGCGCAGCTTTAAAAAAGGAATTAAAATCAATTACACCTGCAAATTACACAGGTGTCAATCCTGATTTTTAGTTTGGTCCTATTATTGCATATCCGTCTTTACAATTTAAATTGAATAAGCCTGCGTCGTTTTTTAACCATATTAAGAAAGATTGTACTCATCCTGTTGACGGTATTGATATTGTTGTACCTAGCCATACAAACAGATATTGTACAAAACGCTTTGGTGAAATTTGCAACAGAAAAACTCAGTAAGTCTTTAGGCACTGAAGTAAGGATACAGCAAGTCAGTGTATCGTTCTTCAGCAAATTAAGTATGGATGGCACGCTGATTAGAGACAAGCAAAAAGACACCCTTTTATATGCGGGCAGTTTAAAAGTCAATATCACCGATTGGTTTTTTTTAAAGGATAAGGCCGAACTTAAATTTATAGGCTTAGAAAATGCAGTCATTAAATTACAACGGAAAGATTCCATGTGGAATTATCAATACATCGTTGATTATTTTAGCAGTCCCTCATCAAAAAAAACCAAGACAAAAGGGATTGAATTAAATCTTAAAAAAATTGATTTAAAGCATATTCGCTTTATACAAAATGATTTATGGGTTGGTTCTCAAAATACCATTCAATTGGGCGCACTCATTGTTGATGCGGACAAAATTGATTTTAGCAATAACCAATATATTATCAACAATGTATTGCTCAGTAAGCCACAAGTAGTCTTACAAAATTTGGATGGTTTAAGGCCTCCAAAATTAAAACAGCCTACCCCCTATTACAATGGAAAAGGATTTTATTTTAATGAAGCAGGCATTGGCATTTCTGTAAAGAAGATACAAATTGATGATGGCCGTTTATTCATTGAAGGGAATACAGACGATGCCAAGAATGGATTTGATGAATCGCATATAGAATTGTACAATCTCAATGGGGTGTTAAAATCCTTTGAAATGAAACAAGACACAATGCGGGCAAAAGCCAACTTAAGTGTTAAGGATAGAAGTGGATTTGAATTAAAAAAATTAGCGGCGAATATTCGTTTTACACCACAAATCATGGAATTCCGCAACCTTGACTTGCAAACGAATAAAAGCAGATTGGGCAACTATTATGCCATGCGCTACAAAGACTTTAATAAAGACTTTGCTGACTATATTTCTGCAGTGACCATGGTGGCAAAATTCAGTGATGCAAAAATACACAGTGACGACATCAGTTATTTTGCACCGGAACTAAAAGGTTGGAACAAACAAATTCAGCTAGGGGGTAATTTTGAGGGGACTGTCAATCAATTTAAAGTCACTGCTTTAAATGCCAATATCGGGGCCAATACTGCATTAACTGGCAACTTAAGCATGAAGGGCTTGCCAGATATTAATACAACACAGATTGATTTCACCAATGGCACATTAAGTACCAACGCTTATGATTTAGGCATTTTTATTCCTGAAACAAAAGACATCACCAATCCAGATTTAACTGCACTGGGCAATATTATTTATCGCGGCAATTTTAAAGGGACCATTCAAAATTTTAATACATCGGGTGTTTTTTCTACCAAATTAGGGGGTGTTCAAACCAATATTAGTTTATCATTACCCAATAAAGGCGAACCAAGTTTTGATGGTTTTTTAAGTACCAAAAGATTTAATCTTGGAAAATTCCTGCACATTGATTCACTAGGCTTAATCAATTTTAGTGGCAAACTGACTGGCAGTAGTTTTAATCTTGATCGCTTAAAGACCAAGTTTGACGGCACTGTTTATTCGGTTGTATTTAATAATTACACTTATACCAATATCATTGCCAATGGCACAATACAAAGAAAATCTTTTAATGGTGAATTAGAAATAGACGACCCCAATTTAGGGTTTACCAGTAATGTTGAAGTTGATTTCAGTAAGGAACAACCTTTGTTCAATATTGTAGGAGACCTTTCTAAGGCAGACCTGTTTGCACTCAAACTTATTAAAGAGCAAATTAAAGTAGCAGGGTTACTCGATGTTAATTTTATTGGCAAAGAAATTGACCAATTTATAGGTTCTGCCAAATTATTGAATGCGAGCATTCAAAATCCAACCAATAGCATCCAATTTGACTCTTTGAATATTACGTCAACTTATATTGATTCAATTAAAACCATTCATATCGGGAGTAATGATTTTAATGCCAATATATCAGGCAAATTTAACATCAAAGAATTGCCATCTAGTTTTCAAGCGTTTTTACATAACTATTATCCAGCTTATGTAAAGTCTCCAAAAACAACCCCCAAAAATCAGCAATTCAATATTGCCATCAACAGCTTTTATATTGAACCTTATTTAAAAATATTTACCAATAAAATCAGTGGTTTCAATGATGTCAATATTAAAGGCTCAATTGATACCAGAAATATTGCACTTGGTGTAAGCGCCTATATCCCCTACGGCAAATACGACCAATATGCAGCAACTGGGTTTCAATTAGATGGCAAGGGTAATTTTGATTCTTTAACCGCAACGGCCAATATTAAGAACTTTGAAATTGGAGACAGTTTAAATCTACCTAATTCAATCATACAAATTACTTCGGCTAACGACCATTCTGTTGTAGCCATCAACACCAGTGCCAATAGCACTTTAGATGATGCCGCATTATTGGCTGATGTGTATACATTAGAAGACGGTGTACGCGTTCAATTTAAACCATCCAGCTTTGTATTAAAAGAGAAGCGTTGGATTATTGAAGAAAAAGGGGAATTGATTGTGCGCAAAAATTTGCTCAGAGCCAATAATTTCAAATTTTCTCAAGGAGGTTTTCAAGAAATTCAAGTAGAAACGGAAGAGGAAGATGGTGGCAATATCAGCAATCTGGTCGTTAAACTAAAAAACATTGTTTTAGGCGATATCACCTCTTTGTTCATGAAAAAAGAAACCTTAGAAGGGGTAGTGAGTGGTGAAGTAACGCTTTCAGATTTCTTTGGCAATTTCTCCGCAAAAGGCAATTTAAATGCAACTGAATTCAGATTCGAACAGGATTCAATAGGCGTAGTCAATATTGAAGCCGGGTATGATAGCAAAACAGGATTGATTCCTTTTAAAGTCATTTCTCCAAATAAAGACTATGACTTTAATGCCAATGGTTCATACAATGTAAAAGACACAACTGGGCAATCATTTAACACCGATATCAATTTAAATGAAACCAAAATAGACATCATTGAAAGTTTATTGACTGGTTTATTCAGCGATTTGAGTGGTATGGCCAAAGGACGCTTGAACATTAGTGGCGATTTAAATGCCCCTATACTATTGGGAGACATCAGCTTGAGAAATGCAGGCCTTAAAGTAGAATTTACCCAAGTAAGCTATACCATTGATTCTGCCGAACTAAAGTTTAGAGAGGATGGCATAGACTTCGGCAAATTCAATATCAAAGATATTTATGGCAATAAAGGTACCGTATCGGGTAAGTTGATTGAACAAGGGTTTAAAAACATGGCTTTTGACTTTGACCTTAAAACCGATAAGTTATTGATGATTGATACCAAAGCCAAAGACAACCAACAATTTTATGGGAAAGCTATCGGAAAAGCGTCGCTAAGTTTTAAAGGGCCTGAGTCTGATTGCAAAATGACCATTGTTGCAGAAGCCAATGACAGTTCACATATTGTATTGCCGAATAAACAAAGTAAAGAAAGTGGTGCTGCCGATTTTATTGTTTTCAAAACATATGGCACGGCATTAGAAGCCACTACTAAAAAAAGTAATTTCAATTTAACGGTAGATTTAGACATCACTGCCAATAATAAAGTGATGATTGATGTAATCTTAGATGAGATCAATGGCGATATCATTAAAGCTGTAGGGAATGGCAGATTGATCATTAAAGCAGGCACTATTGAACCTTTAAGCATTAAAGGACGATACAATATTGAAAGAGGAAATTACGATTTCAATTTCCAGTCTTTGCTAACCAAGCCATTTGAGTTATTGCCTACCTCAAATAATTTTATTGAATGGAATGGTGACCCTTTTAAAGCCATCATGAGCATTGATGCGCAGTATACAGCTGAACGGATTTCTTTAAGTGATTTAATTGGGAATAATATTTTCAGCGGCTCAGTTAAAGGATATCGAGGCGATGTTTATGTGATTGCAGAATTAAGAGATCAATTGAGTAAGCCTTCCATTAGTTTCAGATTAGATTTTCCACAAGGCAGCCCTGTTAAAAACGACAATGAATTTGCTGCATTTTTAAACCGCATCCAAAAAGACGAAAATGAAATTTTAAAACAAGTTTCATTCTTGATTGTGTTTGGCACGTTTGCCCCTCCTGGAGAATTCAGTAACAGAAGTGGCAGCAATCCTTACAATATCAGCTCTTTGGGCATTAATACATTGTCACAAGTATTAACGAATGAAGTCAATAAAGCCCTTTCAGGTCTCTTGTATAAATTAACTGGTGACAGAAGTTTGCGTTTCGACTTAGGTGCTTCCTTATACAATAGCTCAAGCATTTTTGGTGCAGGCGAAGGTGGTGTTCAATCAAATAGTAGTGTCTTAGATAGATCCAGAGTGAATTTTAAACTGGGTAAAAGTTTTCTCAACAACAATGTTATTGTAACGTTTGGTGGCGACTTAGATTTTAATTTAGGCGCGAGTTCCAGTGTTCAAAATGGCAACTTCCAATGGTTGCCCGATTTAAACATTGAAATCATTTTAACCAAAGACCGAAAATTGAGGGCCATTGTATTTAATAAGAATAGTTTAGATATCAGTGGATCCAACTTTGGAAGAAGAAACAGAACAGGTGCCAGTATTTCTTACAGAAGAGATTTTGAAAAACTTTGGGGCAATAAAGAAAAAGACCTGCTCATTCAAACCCCTACCAAAACAGCCACTAAGGAATAAGCGGTGTTGGTAATTGTTGGCATTGTTTCAAGCGATAAATGTAGAAATAACGTACAACCCCACCCCCTCTTTGTTGATATAATTTTTCAGGCGGATCAATATGATGGAAGTAAGCCCCATAAGCTGCTTGCACATTCAAAGGTAAATTAGAAGGCACAATTGCATAAGCATCCATCCCCAATTGTAAGGAAGTCCGCTCTTTATTTAGCCAGGCAAACTGATGCAAGTCTTGTAATTGCCCAACCCCAATCAATGGCATTTGCAATGGTTTAGATACATAAAATTCTAAATGGCCTCCAGGAAACCATTTATTGGTTAGCAATACGGCATTGGGTTGCATCACCCCTTTTTGGATATCTTCTGCAACAATGGATTTGAATTGTACCCCCAAAGCGCGCCAACCTG
>JAIXYL010000122.1 GCA_027490265.1 Sediminibacterium sp. | reverse complement strand
TACGCCTGCTGTATGATAATGGCCAATATATGCCGCGTTGTTTGTTAATGTTCTGATGACATCTCCCTCATTAATTTGCATATGGTAAATATCATAGAGTAATTTGAAGTGCTCAGACCCAATGGCTTTGCAAAGTTCAACACCCCATTTAGTGGTGTCGCACATATAATCTTTATGATCTACTTTGCTGTTAAAGAGTTCCATAATAATAACCACCCCTTTTTTTTCAGCTAAAGCCATGATTTTTTTTAATCCTTCCGCAGCATGCTTTAAGCCAACCATATCGTCCATCCCATTGCGGTTGCCACTAAAACAAATCAGGTTCTTGTATCCCGCATCTGCTACTAAATTGATATGCTCGGTGTAATTTTTAATGAGCGTGCTATGGTATTGAGGATCGTTCCATCCCTTTACCAGATTGATTTCTGCGCCATTGCACATGGTAGACATCAAACCGTGTTTCTTCAATATATGCCAGTCTTTAGGACCAACTAAATCAATGCCCGTGATGCCTATTTTTTTGGCTTCAATACATAATTCGTCTAAAGATAAATTGTCGAAACACCATCTGCATACAGAATGATTGATATTGCCTTTCATATTAGTTGAACTGGTTGCACAAGCTGCTAATGTTGGCATGAGTGGGGCTGATGCCACAGCAACAGAACCTGTAATAATGTTTTTAATGGCAGCGCGCCTATTTGATGATTGTTTCATACAGCAATTAGAACCCTAATATAATTATTTGTTGGCATCAAACCGAGGGAATTTTATAAAAGCACCAATGCAGGAATCAATTCGGTAAACAAATGGCATTAATGGATGAGAATGTTTAAATTAGTGCCTCTTATTCATTCAATAGTCAACTACAAAAAATAAACTATGCCTAGAAAATTAAGAATGGGAATGGTCGGTGGAGGTAAAGATGCTTTCATTGGAGCTATTCACCGATTGGCCGCTAATATGGATGGTCAAATTGAATTGGTTTGTGGCGCGCTGAGTATTAATCCAACCATTGCCCAAGAATCTGGCGAAATGCTGTATTTGCCAAAAGAGCGCATTTATTTAACGTATGATGAAATGATTGTGAAAGAATCGGCCTTACCCGCTGATCAACGCATGGATTTTGTAACCATTGTAACCCCCAATTTTGCACACTTTGCACCTGCGAAGATGGCTTTGGAACACGGGTTTCATGTAGTTATTGAAAAACCCATCACTTTTACTTTAGACGAAGCAAAGCAATTAAAAGCCATTGTTGAAGAAACAGGCTTAACCCTTTGCTTAACACATACCTATTCTGGATATCCAATGGTTAAACAGGCCAAAGCGATGGTTGCGGATGGTGTATTGGGCAAAATCAGAAAAGTTTGGGTAGAATATCCGCAAGGCTGGTTAAGTAAGCTCAGTGAAAGAGAAGGCAACGCGCAAGCAGCATGGCGCACCGATCCTAAAAAATCAGGCAAGAGTGGCAGCATGGGCGATATCGGCACGCACGCGGCGCATTTGGCAGAATACATTACAGGGGGAAAAATCACCAAGCTTTGTGCAGATTTAAATACAAAAGTTGAAGGCCGTTTATTAGACGATGATGGCGCAGTGCTCTTGCATTTTGACAATGGTGCTTCAGGTGTATTGATGGCTTCACAAGTAGCTGCTGGCGAAGAGAATGCATTGAAGATTCGGGTTTATGGTGAAAAAGGTGGCCTTGAATGGGCTCAAATGGAACCAAATACTTTGTTGGTAAAATGGCTAGAAGCACCCATGCAAATATTACGCGCAGGCGCCAATTACACCGATCGACTATCGAGCTTTGCTACAAGCAATTGCAGAACCCCAGGTGGCCATCCAGAAGGCTATTTAGAAGCATTTGCTAATATCTATAAAAACTTCACCGCAACCGTACAAGCCAAACTAGACGGCCGCACACCCACTAAGGAACAGTTGGATTTCCCAGGTGTAGAAGATGGCATCAGGGGCATGGCGTTTATTGACAACGTAGTTGCTTCTGCGCAATCCGATTTAAAGTGGACTGAATATAAAATCTAACGCATGACAACTATTAAAGGACCAGGTATTTTTCTGGCTCAGTTTATGGGCGATACAGCCCCATTTAATTCTTTGGCATCTATTTGTAAATGGGCTGCTTCATTGGGTTTTAAGGGCGTGCAAATTCCATCATGGGATGCCCGTTGTATTGATTTACAAAAAGCAGCAGAAAGCAAAACTTATGCAGATGAAATCAAAGGGATTGTAGCCGCCGCGGGTATGGAAATCACTGAATTATCCACCCATCTGCAAGGACAATTGGTAGCGGTGAACCCTGCATACGATGCCTTGTTTGATGGCTTTGCTCCAGAAGCATTAAGAGGCAATCCATCAGCAAGAACCGAATGGGCCGTACAGCAATTAAAATATGCAGCTAAAGCATCCCAGAACCTAGGACTCAATGCACACGCTACTTTCAGCGGAGCATTGTTGTGGCAAACGGTTTATCCTTGGCCACAAAGACCAGCAGGTTTGGTTGAAACCGGTTTCACTGAATTGGCTAAAAGATGGTTGCCTATTTTAAATGAATTTGATGCACATGGAGTAGACCTTTGTTATGAAATACATCCTGGAGAAGACTTACACGATGGTGTTACCTATGAGCTATTTTTAGACAAAGTACAACAACATCCGCGCGCTTGTTTGTTGTATGATCCCTCACATTTTGTATTGCAATGTTTAGACTATAAAGCATATATAGACCATTATCATGAACGCATCAAAATGTTTCATGTAAAAGACGCTGAATTTAACCCAACGGGTAAACAGGGCGTGTATGGAGGTTATCAAGGATGGATTGACAGAGCAGGCCGCTTTAGATCATTGGGCGACGGACAAGTAGATTTTAAAACCATTTTTAGCAAACTCGCTCAATACAATTACACAGGCTGGGCTGTAATGGAATGGGAATGCGCATTGAAGCATCCAGAAACTGGTGCAGCAGAAGGTGCACCATTTATTCAACAGCATATCATTCGAGTGACTGATAAAACATTTGATGATTTTGCAGGCACTGGATCAGACGAAAATTTTAATAAAAAAATATTGGGTATCAACTAACTTTAACCATTAAAAAATAGACCAATGAAAAAGTATTTAGTGATGTTTGCCATTACCGGACTAGTAGCAGCAGCCTGTGGCGGTAGTGATGAGAAGAAGGCAGATCAAGCAGCTGATGCAACACCTGCAGCGGCTCCTGTTGCTGATTTAAGTAGTAATCCTGACTATACCAAAGGATTAGAATTAGTAGGTAAATCTGATTGTTTAACTTGTCATAAAGTAAACGACAAATTGATTGGGCCTTCTTACAAAGATGTTGCCAATAAATATGAAGCAACAGAAGAAAATATCAGTTTATTAGCTGGCAAAATTATCAAAGGTGGAAAAGGCGTTTGGGGAGAAGTACCGATGACCCCACACCCTCAAGTAAGTGAAGAAGATGCCAAAGCAATGGTGAAATACGTTTTACTCCTTAAGTAATCAACATGACTAATCTATTATGGATCACTGCCATTGCAGCAGCATTGGTATCAGGCCCCGGTAAAAATCATGCTGTTCAATCAGCATCAGCGTCTAATCCCGCGAAAGCGAAATGGATCAAATTGTTTGATGGCAAAACCACCAATGGTTGGAAAACCTACGCCAAAGACAGTATTGGTAGTGCTTGGAAAGTACAAGATGGTGTGTTATACTTTGATGCCAAAGCCAAGAAAGAACAGAACTTAGGTGGGGGTGACATCATTCATGAAAAATCATTTGAGAATTTTCATTTGAAATTAGAATGGAAGATTTCAAAAAATGGCAATAGTGGCGTCATCTTCTGGGTACAAAATGATCCATCAAAATACAAAGCGGTTTGGCATACAGGACCAGAAATGCAAGTATTGGATAATGGCGGTCACCCAGACGCAAAAATCAGAAAACACCGTGCTGGTGATTTATACGATTTAATTGAAGGACCAGACACTGCTGTTAAACCAGTTGGTGAATGGAACAAAGCTGAAATCATTGCCAATAAAGGCGTATTGGTATTTAAATTAAACGGTGTAACCACAGTAAAAACCAGTTATGGTGATGAAATCTGGTACAGCTTAATTGGGAATAGTAAATTTAAAACCATGTCTGCTTTCGGCAGAACCTTTAGCGGCCATATTGCGCTTCAAGACCATGGTGATGAAGTATGGTATCGCAATATTGAGATCAAGGAATTATAATGTTGACCCTGAACCACGAGTACTTTATGCAACAAGCATTAAAAGAAGCGCAAGCTGCTTATGATGCGGATGAAGTACCCGTGGGTGCAGTGGTAGTATTGAATAATCAAATTATTGCCCGAGCACACAATCAAGTAGAACTATTGAATGATTCTACTGCACACGCAGAAATACTCGCACTCACATCTGCCTACAGCTCCCTCGGTGCAAAATATTTACCAGAAGCCACTTTATATGTAACTGTTGAGCCCTGCATCATGTGTTGTGGGGCCATATATTGGGGTAAAATTGGTTGCATTGTCTATGGTGCTTCTGATGAAAAAAATGGCTATCGGCATTTGACCAAAGAACAATGGCCGTTTCATCCTAAAACTGAATTGATTGCCGGTGTATTAGAAGCAGATTGTGCTTTTTTAATGAAGTCGTTCTTTAGATCTAAACGATAGATT
>JAIXYL010000064.1 GCA_027490265.1 Sediminibacterium sp. | reverse complement strand
CAACCTGGATCAACTGTGGTGATTGACGAAATAAAAGTGGTTGGTCCTGGTGGAACCAGAATGTTAGATCAAAATATTTCATTTACTCTACAATAAGTGCGTATGAAAAAGATGTTATTTAAAGGATTTGTTGCAGCAGCTGCCGTGCTGGTAGTTGTTGGAGTAGACGCGCAGTCTAAATATAAAAAGCCTGCCACAACAACGGCCAAACCTGCTCCCGCAAATACAGGTTCAAAAGTAACCGTAGTTAAAAAGTCTACCTCTAAATATGCTGCTGCTAAAACCAAGATTAATCAAGTTAATCCAGCTGCAGATACAACCATCACGCCTACGCCATCGGTATCCGGAACTTCTAGATATAGAACCACCAATAATACCGCAATAGGTACTGGCACCACCACCACAACAACTAACCCAACTGCACCGGTAACTTATTCTTATGATACAACCATTCAAAATGGGTTTGGTGCAAAACCAGAAGTGTCTTTAAGAAATAACTACGCAATGATTAGAACGCAGGTAAGAGATCGTAAGCCTTTGGAATACGAAGACCTTCGTGAAGACGATGCGGTATTCAGTCATTTTATTTGGAGAGAAATTGATGCTAGGGAAAAAATGAATCAGTCATTCATGTATCCTGCTCAAGACGACAATGGTGATCAACGTTTTTTCTCCTTATTGTTAAGTGCCATTAAGAACGACAGTGTTATCGCTTTCTCTGCTGATAATGATCGTTTTACCAAACCACTCAGTGTTGATCAAGTGATGGCTTTGGTGGGCGGCGCTAACGATACAGTGGATGTGGTAGATCCTTCAACTGGCGCTGTTGAAAAAGTGATCACTAAAAAACCAAAGTTCAGTCCTGATTCAGTGTATACATTCCGTATAAAAGAGCAAATTATTTTTGACAAAGAAGCCAGCAGAATGTTTACCAGAATATTGGGTATTGCACCAATTGCCAAACAAGTGGTTGCTGGTAAGTCTTTGCCTCGTGTATTGTTCTGGTGTTATTATCCAGATTTAAGACCATCTTTGACCAAATTTGATGTGTACAATCCAAAAAATATTGCCGCTAGAATGACTTGGGAAGAATTATTCGAAAGTCGTTTCTTCAGCAGCTACATCATTAAGAGCTCCATTAATAACCCAGGTGATAAATCATTAAGCGCCTTTATTAAGGATCCTTTGTTCCGCTTGTTAGAAGGTGAGAACATCAAAGCCAAAATCATGAACTACGAACAGGATTTATGGGCCTATTAAAACTTACAACTATTAGTATTGAGCTATAACCAAAGGGGACGTATACCGTCCCTTTTGTATTTTTATGCTTATTAACAAATTTGGGTAAAGTTTTTTTTATTCTTTATTAGGGATGCTGTAATTTCACCTCGGTTTTTCATAGGATATTGGATTTTAAAAACGGGGCTGGATGTCTATCCTGGCCCTTTTTTTATGCCCCTTCCTTAAAGTACTTGATTAAGATGGCGGCTCTATTTGCACCAATTACCGTAGACAATGCTTGTTCAGATTGCTGCTTAATGTTTTTGACCGATTTAAATTGGCGCAACAGTTCATCAATGCTGGCTTTGCCAATACCTGGCACTTGTTCTAATTCATTTTTAAATGTGCCTTTGGATCGTTGGTTTCGATGAAACGTAATGCCAAATCGATGCACTTCATCTCTAATTCTTCTAACCAATTTTAAAGCATCACTGTCCCAAGGTAATTTGATGGATTCGGCATCGCCCGGAAAAAATAGTTCTTCTTCATTTTTGGCCAAGCCTACTACGGTAGTTGCCCCTATCAATCCCAATGACTTAAATGCTTCCATAGCGGAGCTTAATTGGCCCTTACCGCCATCTATAATCACGAGTTGAGGAAATGCTTGTGCTTCTTCTTTTAGGCGCTTATATCGTCTGTAAACCACCTCTTTCATAGTGGCAAAGTCGTTGATGCCTTCAACCGTTTTTACATTGAATCTTCGGTAATCTGTTTTTGAAGGGATGCCATTTTTAAAACAAACCATGGCACTTACCGGATAAGCGCCTTGAAAGTTTGAGTTATCAAAACACTCAATATGCAGCGGTGCTTCATTGAGCTGTAAATAATCTTGTAATTGGTACAATACCTGTTTTTGTTCAAGATCGGTTTTGCCCTCTAACTGCAACATTTTTTTCTTGCGCAGTTCTTCCTTAAAGTAGGCCACATTCTTTAAAGACAGGTCTAATAATTTTCTTTTGTCGCCTGCTTTAGGAATGGTGATTACCAAATCAGGTTCTGGGTACTCAATTGGAAATGGCACAATCAATTCTTTGGCCATACTGTTGAAGCTATGTCTTAGTTGCGCAATGGCCCATACCAATACTTCTTCATCTGTTTCTTCTAATTTGGTTTCAATAGGCACAGAGTGTGTTTGCACAATCGTTCCATTTTGAACCATTAGATAGTTCACATAAGCTTTGTTGTCGTCTTTGGCAATGCTGAAAACGTCTAAATTGGTTAAGTGTTTGCTTACCACCACGGAAGACGATTGGTAGTTTTCTAAATGCTCAATTTTTTTGCGCAACATTTCCGCTTTCTCAAATTCTAAAGACAGGGCATGCTGTCGCATATCGTCTTTGAACTGCGCAATCACCGAGCCCAAATTGCCTTTCAAAATATTGCGCATCTGCTGAATGCCATTTTGATAATCTTCTAAAGACTGCAAACCTTCGCAAGGGCCTTTGCAATTGCCCAAGTGATATTCTAAGCAAACCTTAAATTTACCCGCTTCAATATTGGCTTTACTCAGATTGAGTTTGCAACTTCTCAGAGGAATATACTGCTTCACAAAATCAATCAGCTCTCTTACTTTACCCGCAGAAGTAAAAGGACCAATGTATTCAGAGCCATCGTTGATTTTTCTGCGCGTTAAAAAAATACGCGGGAAAGGCTCACGCTTCACCACAATATAGGGATAGGTTTTGTCGTCCTTTAATTCAATATTGTATTTGGGTTTGTATTCTTTAATCAAGGCATTCTCTAATAAAAATGCATCTTGTTCAGAATCCACAATGGTAAACTCAATGCGTTGAATGCGTTTAACCAGTTCATGGGTTTTATATCCAACAAAACTTTTACTGAAATAAGAACTCACCCGTTTGCGCAGGCTCTTCGCTTTGCCCACATAAATCAACGAACCTTCATCATCATAGTATTTGTAAATACCGGGTGATAAAGGAATGGTATGGGCTAATTGCTGAAAAGCTTCCTGCGTCATGATCAATCTTGTTTTTTCCAAAGAATGGTTTTGTTGCTGTTGGCAGCATAACCAGTATTGGTTTTTAGCGAACGCCCAATGCCGAATTGTTGATTGGCAATCCAACTGTATTGTTGGGTGATGGTGGTATCGCCCGCTTTGGAACTGTATCGTATAAACAATCTTTTCGGCAGATTGGTTTGTTGGTTTAACAAAAGATCAATGTGTTTAATATTGGCATTCGTGCTGGTATAATTGATGGTATAGCTGTCTGTTCCCAAATCTTGAAAAATGGATTCAGTAAACAAGTCTTTATGAGCCATGAACCAATTGGCTTGTTGCAGCAGTTCATTTGCAGCGGCTAAAAATTCATCTTTACTGATATTGCGTGAAACCGTGTCTTTGTTGGTGACTAGGTTTTCCTGAATTAAAAAATTACGGAGGTCTACATACCGCATTTCATCAGCAATAAATTGGTTGATGGGATAAAATTTGGCAGTATCTGCAACCACTGCTTTTTTGTTGTCATCAGCGGGCTTGGATGATTCGCAAGCCATAATCCCCCCGAATAAAACAACACAACAGGTCATGCGCAACCATGCAAATGATACTTGATTCATGCAACAAAACTATCTAAAAACTGGCAACTAGCGTTGCTTAGTAAATGCAAGGCGAATACCATAATCCATCAGGTATTCTTTAATCGGATAACGATTGGTATAAGTTGGCAAATGTTGGTACCTGATTTGCGGACCTAACTGCCATAAATTAGAACCCGATTTAAAGTTCACGTGAATACCAGCACTGGTGTTCACATTCCATCTGCGCACAAAACTATTGCCGTCGGTATAGTTTTTAAAGTCAGTGGACAATAAGAATACGTTTGAATTAAATGAATAAGTTGGTTGAACGGTGGCTTCTGCACTGATGCCAAATTGTTTGCCTTTAATGATTTCCCATTGAATACCTAAGGGTACAGCAATTTGATAGCTCTTATTATTCAACTGTTCTTCTTTAAATCCACCAGCATTATTAAAGTTGGTAAACATATTGCGGTTTTCTACGCTGCCGTTGTTAAGCAAAGACACTGTTGCTAAACCAGTATTGGCTCTGTAGGTTTCAATATGGTATTGGCGAATATTGAGTTGAACGCCTGTTTTAAATTTCAATCTGCTGTTGATATTGTATAAAGCTGCTAACCCAACTTCCAAGCCCATTGCAGGACGATGGCGCACAACATCGTTCACACCAGCAGTATAACTTAAACCAAGTGGCACATTTTGTGCAGGCGCCACAGTATTGGGTTGAATAATTTCTTTCACTTGTGCATCAGACAATGATCGGTAACTAGTAGAAGGGGTGATGTAAAACTGAAACCCAATGCGTTTGTTTGGAATAGGCAAACTCAATGCATTGTTAATGGGTTGCGTGCGTTTTTCATCATTTAAATTGATGCTTAACGTAACAGTTTCAGATCCTTTGGCTAATTGCACTTGACTAGATACAACAGCAGGACTTATCTCACTGGAAACCGTTTCAGTGGCATTCAATTTTAAGGCAACTGGTGAAGCCGACATTACATCAATTTCTTTAGGCGCAGACGGCAATGCAATAGACGCAATGGTTTCAGGCTTAGTGCTCACTAAATCATTGGTCATATTGTTGGCTTGCCATTGTGCATTGTTCATGCTTGGAACAGTGGCAATATGTTCAGAAATCTGTGTAATCGTTTGTTGGGTAATATGATTGGGTTCAATCGCATGGTAATAGGCTTCCTTCGGTTCAGGGGCGTGCATGCGTGTTTCAACAGGTGCTTTAATGGATTTGGGGGGATTATTGCTGACTACAAATCTGAAACGGTCTGCAGAAGGTGCAATCAACAAAGTAGAGACCGTTAAGCTGACAATGACCAATAGTGCAATGACCGTTAGTGCAGGCCATGCAGGATTGCCATGCAAGTTGGTGCGGATCTCTTTCCACACGTCGTCTGCAGGATACATGCGATGATCCTGAAGCTCTTCTTGCAAGAATCGCTCAAATTCGTTGTCTTGGTTATACTTACGATCCATATTCAAAATGCTACTTCTTAAAAGCAGCCGCCCAAGTGAAACGCTCTCTTGGTTGTTCTATAATTCGCTTCTTAATCAAAATGGCTTCCAACATCACTTTTGCTCTGGTGTACTGGCTTCTGCTGGTACTTTCTTCTATATCGAGCATCTCTGCAATCTCTTTATGGCTATAGCCTTCTAACGCATAAAGATTCAACACCGTTCTATATCCTACAGGCAGTAACCTAATGCATTCAATGATTTGCCTAGCCTGCATGACTGAAGGCATGGTTTCCTCTTTCACTTCTAAGTAGTCTGCCTGATCTAAATCAATACTGTTGCTGAACTTTTTATTTTTCTTTAAAAAATTAATACAAGTATGAACAATGATTCTTCTAATCCAACCTTCAAATGCACCCTTGTTCTGAAATGTATGAATTTGCGTAAAGACTTTAATAAACCCTTCTTGCAACATGTCCTCCGCATCCTCCCTGCTATTGCCGAATCGATAACAAACACTCAGCATCTTAGGACTGTATCGATTGTACAGTTCCCGCTGTGCAGAGGGATCATTATTTAAACAGCCTACCAGGATGGTTTGCTCGGTCATTGGGGGTTTTATTTCCCTAAATATAAGACATTTTTAATCCAGAAAAGCTGCACAATTACTTTAATTTGGGTCATAAGTTTACCAAATCTGCATATGGATAGCCAATATACCCCACCGCCTTTAACCGGATTAACCCCTTATACGGGTGCTTTTACCCAGGTTGAATTACAGCACTTATTAAAGCGGACCCTTTTTGGGGCCAGCAAAGCAGATCTTGCCTATTTCAGCGGGAAATCACTAACGGTGGTTGTCAATGAGTTATTGAATCCAGCCACAACAACCCCAGCGCCCCCTGTTAAAGAATATGCCACATCTACCACAGCCAGTGCGCCTGATACAGCCATTGCACAAGGCAGCACCTGGGTGGGCGATTTGAACAATGATGGAACCGTGCAAAGTCAAAGAAGGGCGTCCTTTAAAAAATGGTGGATGGGCTTAATGATTAACCAAGACCGATCCATCCTAGAAAAAATGACTTTGTTCTGGCATAACCATTTTGCAACAGAAACCAACGATATCAGTAATGCGCAGTATGTGTATCGACATCATCAATTGTTGCGAACACATGCATTGGGCAATTTTAAAACACTTACCAGAGCAGTCACGATTGACTCAGCGATGTTGGTGTATTTGAATGGGCAGTTAAATACGCGCACGGCGCCCGATGAAAACTATGCCAGAGAAATACAAGAATTATTTTGTTGTGGGAAGGGACCTGACTCATTGT
>JAIXYL010000084.1 GCA_027490265.1 Sediminibacterium sp. | reverse complement strand
CAATATTCAAAAGGTGATTTACTGTTAAGGCAAGATGAAATTTGTAGTAAAAGTTATTTGATTATTGAGGGAGCCGCTCGAAAATATTATCTGAATGATGATAAAGAAATAACAACTGAACTCTACTTTGAAAACGACTTAGCCGTTTCTTTTGACAGTTATACTTTGCAACAACCAAGCAGAGAATTTATTGAAGCCCTGACAGATTTGACTGTTTCAATAACGCATTACCAAGCATTTCAGGATGCGAAGTCAAGATATCCAAAATTAGTAAGCTTAGACTTAATGCTTGCAGAATACTATGGCATCTGGGTTGAAAATAGGCTGTTTCAATTTCATACTTTATCTGCTACCGATCGTTATTTAAACATACTAGAAAAAAGTCCGCATATTGTACAAAACGTTTCGTTGACCATACTGGCTTCCTACCTTGGGATTTCTTTAGAAACCTTGAGTAGAATAAGGGCTAAAATATAATTCAACCCATTATTTGACCTAAGTCAAATGATAAATGGTCTGAGTATCTAAGCTTTGCTGGAACATGAATTTAAACATCATTTTACATGCAAAACAGAATCATAGGATTTGACTTGGCAAGAGCGTATGCCATTTTTGGAATGTTTATTGTGAACTTTAATACGGTGTTTGGCAGTCATACCAATCACGAAGGTTTAAGTGGATTTTTAAACTTATTTAATGGTAATTCTAGTACCTTATTCGTGATACTAGCTGGTATGGGTATGGCTTTGATGACGAACAGGAATACGTATTCAAATGAAGAAAAAAAGCGTATTAGACAGGTTATTACAAAGCGGTCTTGGTTCTTATTTGTGTTGGGTGTTTTCTTTTGTCTTTGGTGGCCTGCTGATATCTTACATTTTTATGGTGGGTATATGCATATTGCTGTTCTGCTTATTTTTTTACCCAAACATTATGCACTAATTGCAGCAGCTGCTTCTATAGTGGTTTTTCACCTGTTATTGTCAATCATACCATACGATACCGGATGGAATTTTGAAACACTGATGTATAATGATTTTTGGACCTTAAAAGGCTTCTTAAGAAATACATTTTACAATGGTTGGAATGCCATCTTTCCCTGGGTAGCTTATTTTTTATTGGGTATATATTTAGGTCGATTAAACTGGCTGAACCCCAAAACACCCAAATTGGTTTTTTTCATCGGCCTTTCGGTTTACGAATGTGTTTTTTTATTGCAAACTTTCGCAACTTCAATCACCCAAGATAAAGACCTGATTGTTTACTTAACTGCAGATTACTTACCACCTTTTCTGCCATTCATGTTAGGAACAGCGTCGTTTGGGTTAATGCTTATCAGCATGTTCATTTATGTTGGAAACAAGTTTGGCGAAACCAAAGCTGCTAAGCTATTCGCATTAACTGGGCAAATGACATTGACGCATTACATTGCACATTTGGTTTTAGGGCTATTGTTGCTTGCATTCATTTCTGGCAAATCTTTGAGTTTTGACTTGTTAACTGAAAAGCCCACTAGCCCAATCATCATTTTTGTATTTGCCATCCTATACTATTTACTCAGTTGTATCTTTAGTGTCTATTGGGCCAAAAAATTCAAAAACGGTCCCTTGGAAATGCTGATGCGAAAAGTTTCAGACTCAAAATAAAAAAAGCCCGGCATTTGACCGGGCTCTTTGAAAGTATTTTAGCGTGCTTTTTTCTTTGGATCAGCTTTCTTCTGTGCTGCGCTTTTCTTTTTTGTAGGTTTATTCTTTTTGGGTTCCGCATTTTTTTTCGACATACAATGATAATTTAAGATTAGAAGTTAAAGATACGTCTATATTGGCTAAGATGAAATTTATCTCTCAACTATTCTCCCTTTTTACCCTAAATTCATATGTACAAACAAGCACATGAAACAATCTTTTTTATTATGGTTGATTGGGGTCTTCCCACTATTGGCTATTGCAGATACGTATCCGATTAACAAAAATATTGACATCAAGCATTATGCATTCAATTTAGTGCTTTCTGATAGTTCTGATGAAATCATTGGCAATACCCAAATCACGCTCCAATGTAAAACAGCTGGCATACAATCCATTCGATTAGACTTGGCCAATCAAACAGCCGAGCGTAAAGGCAAAGGCATGTTGGTCAAATCAATTATGTTGGGCAATCAAAGTCTGTCTTATACGCACCAGCACGATGCACTGATTATTCAGTTACCTCAAGCTGCAAAGGAAGCATCAATTTTGCAGATCAATATTCAATACCAAGGCGTGCCTGCCGATGGATTAAGAATTGGCCCTACTAAATTTGGGGATCGTAGTTTCTTTAATGAAAACTGGCCCAATAGAACAAGGCATTGGTTACCTACTGTAGATCATCCTTATGATAAAGCCACATCTGAATTTATAGTAACAGCGCCAGAACACTACAAAGTAGTGTCTAATGGTTTGCTATTAGAAGAATCTTCCATTGGGCATCAAAAACGATTAACACATTGGAAACAATCAGTGCCTGTGTCTTCATGGTTATTTGTGTTAGGCGTTGCTGATTTTGCAGTGCAATATGTTGACCATTTTCAAGGTAAGTCTATTGAAACCTGGGTATATGCAAAAAACAGGGAAGCGGGTTTTTATGATTTCAAAGAACCTACCAAAGAAGTATTGACATTTTTT
>JAIXYL010000179.1 GCA_027490265.1 Sediminibacterium sp. | reverse complement strand
CTAGATATGCAAAAGATCTTTACAATACTTTTTATTTTGATCTCTCTAAACTGTTTGAGTCAAAAAATAGAACGCGTTGTTGTAGCAGATGAGGATCCTTATGATTTGTACGCAAACTTTGATAAAGACAGTTCAACACTTTTTTATGAGAAAATTGTCCCTAAGAATAAACCAATCGGCGTTCTTGTTATTTTGCCTGGTTCAGGCGAGCCACTTGTTGATGTAAGAAAACAGATATCACTCCATGTTTTAGCCCAACAGAAAAATTTATTGGTGATATTTCCTTCAATCAATTGGGGAACAAATAAACATATACATGAACACCATTTTCTTGATACTATATTTAAACAAATAGTAAAAGAATACAAATTGCCTAAAGACAAATTTGTTATTGGAGGTTTTTCAGGTGGCGGTATGGTTGCATTGACATATGCTCAAAAGGCAAATAAGTATCCAGATAGTACGTTTATAAAACCTAAAGCCATATTTGGAGTTGACCCCCCTTTAGACTATGCTCATTTATGGAAACATTGCGAAAACGATATTGAAAGAAATGTTTCACAAGCAGCTGTATTAGAAAGTAAATGGATAATCGATATGTATACCAAAGAATTTGGTGGTTCACCGATTAACTATAAAGACAATTATGTTAAATACTCCATCTTTTCATATAGTGAGAAAGATGGCGGGAACGCCAAATATCTTAAAACAACGCCGGTACTTTTATATACTGAGCCAGATATTATTTGGCAAATACAAAACAGGCAACGAGATTACTACGATTTAAATTGCGTTGACATTGCAGCAATGATTAATTTATTGCAAATTCAAGGTAATAAAAATGCCAAACTCGTAGTAACAAATAATAAAGGGAGACGCTTAAACGGTATGAAACATCCACATTCATGGAGTATCATGGATTCACAAGAGTGTCTATCCTGGATATTGAAGCAACTTGACAATTGAAACAGACAATATTAAAATGACAGTAACATATAGACAAAAATTAGGGATTACAGTTGTTTTGATTGTTTTGGTCGTTAAACATTTTAGCGAACGAATAAATCAGATTTTGTGGAATGATAAATCAGCACCACATTTTTATTTAAGTATAACTGGGCAAGTTCTATATTACTTTATTCCAGTATTGATAGTACTTTTTATCTTCCATAAACCACAAAAAGCGCTTTCCGAATTAGGCTTGAATAATGGTTTTTTACGAGGAGTCTTAATTGCATTTTTATTTACACTGCCAATGCTAATTGGGTACTATTTTTTAGGAAATTATAATAATGAATTTACACTTATAAAAAATATAGCTTTTGCTTTCAAGGATGGTTTTAGAGAAGAAATATTTTATAGAGCATTCTTATTTGGACAACTTTTTAGACAAGTTAAAATAGGCTTTATACCAGCGGTTGCAATCAATGGACTAATTTTTGGCATTTCTCATTTATATCAAGCTGGAAATATCTTTGAAAGTTTTGGCGTCTTTGCTATAACTTTCGCAGGTGCAGTTTGGTTTGCTTGGCTTTTTATAAAATGGGGAAATAATATTTGGTTACCAATTTGGTTGCATACATTTATGAACTTGTATTGGGACTTGTTTAGTACCGATAAAACAGCAATAGGTGGACTTCTATTAAATCTTCCAAGAATATTGACAATTGCACTGTCAGTTTATTTTACAATAAAGTTGACTAAAAAATATTTTGGGACTCCAAAAATACAAGAATGATGTTCAAGACATCAGTTAGAAATTTTAATTAATAATAAATATGCCACAAGAGAAAGTAAATATAACTCATGATCAACCTAATAGACTATTGGTTTATTTGTCGCCGATTATCATCATTATGATTAATAGTATTGTGGCCATTCTATTTGGAAAAATTATTGGAAAGTGGGCATTTATACCAATTATTATTATTGAGTGGTGTCTGTTTGCATTCTTTATTGTTAAAAGCGGGAATGAAAATCAAATACGAATGTGGCTTTCTAAGCCTAAAGGAAGTTTACTTTGGCTTTTTTTATCCATTTTCATAAGTTCAGGCACATTATTTATTTTCCTTAAACACTATCAGCTCTTGAATAGTTGGGAAATTATTGTTCCTTGGTTATTACTGGCTTTTATAAATCCGTTTATGGAGGAATTTTATTGGAGAGGACTGTTATTAGATTATACCACAAAATGGAAAACTTGGTTAGCAATAATTGTAACAAGTTTGCTATTTGCACTTAATCATTATGTTTTTGCGATTAATTCAGAGTTATTTAGAGGACTACCTGTTTTTATTTCAACATTTTTGATGGGAATTGTTTGGGCAATTACATATAAGAAAACTAGGAGTTTGACTTGGACTATTCTTGCTCACTTTTTAGTTGATTTCCTAAATCTTTCAGTTCCATCATTTTTAGATTTGTATAAAGCAGGGTGGTAAATTACTAATGCACAACAATAGTTTATTTGCGCTTCACTTTTTGTTTATTTAATTTATATGTCTTTCCCCATTCGGCTAATGTTAGTATCACAGGTGACAATGTGAGTCCAAAATCAGTTAACGTATATTCTACCCTCGGAGGAATCTCAGCATAAATCTTTCTTCTAATAATGCCATCATCTTCTAGTTCTCTGAGTTGTTGTGTGAGCATAGATTGTGTGATGCCAACTACACTACGTTTCAATTCACCAAACCTAGCTGGAGCAGTAAAGTAGATGGCATTGATGAGTATAGGCTTCCATTTCCCTCCCAAAACTTTCATTGTAGCCGTTACTGGGCAAGTATTTTCATCAAAAATCAATTTTCTTTTTGACTCAATGGCTTGATTATCAGTATTAGTATTGTTTTTCATACTATATTGTATTTTTTGTCCTACTTGATTTATTAATTATAACATTGAATATTTGTTTATTAAAATTAAATAAAACAATTTAAAATGATTAAAGAAGCATTACTCAGTGAATTTCATCACGAAGCCGAAAACACAAGAAAACTCTTATCTATTATTCCAGACAGTGCTTTGGAATATCGTCCACAACCCCATCTTTGGTCTATTGGCCAATTAGCGTCGCATATTGCAGAAGTGTACAATTGGTACGACCAAACCTTTAATATCGACCATTTTAATATGGGTAACTACAAGTATGACAAAGGCGACATTAGCACAACTTCAAATATTCTTGAAAAATTTGAAGCCAATGTTATTGCTGCTCAACAAGCTATTGAAAAGTCTGATGAATCACAGTATATGAACCCTTGGACTATGGGAGCTGGCGAACAGATATTTCTTGGGCCAATGCCTAAAATTCAAGTTATTAGAGGTTTTTTATATAATCACTTATATCACCATCGCGGAGAACTTATTTCACATTTGAGAGCTACAGGAAACAAAGTGCCGTCTTTATATGGTCCTAATTTCGAGCAATCAAAATAAGCCTAATTAAAAAAGTATCCCTTAAACAATTTTCCAGACCCCTAACTTTGTGGACTAGTATATGCAGCTAAACTTTAAAAGAATAGAATGTTACAACTAATTGGACTTTTGGCAATTTCCTGGTTTCTAATTTGGTTTTTTGAAAAAGGAAATTTATCCGTTTTAGGTTTAACACCTACAAAAGATAGAATCAAATATTTCTCAATTCTCTTTATTGTTTCTGCTATACTTTCTGCAACGGCTTTTTTGTTAAGAATGTACTTTGTAAAAGAAGAATACACCATAACACAGTCTTTGACCTCAAAATCAATTTTACTTGAAATTTGGTATCAATTCAGAACAGTATTGACGGAAGAGTTACTTTGTAGAGGTGCATTACTATACATTCTCGTTAAAAAAATAGGAAAGGGAAAAGCTGTTATAGTTTCATCAATCATTTTTGCAGTATTGCATTGGATAAATGCAGGCGTTTGGGGAAATTTAACACAAATGTTTATTGTGTTCACTTTTACATTCGCAATGGGATTATTATTAGCTTATTCATATACAAGAACTTTTTCTATGCTATTACCCTTTGCTATTCATTTTGGTTGGAACTTAACCCAGAACTATATTTTTCCTGATACGATAGAAGGGAATCATATTTTTACTTTAGCAGCCCCCCCACCAAGCGTGACAATTTCCTATTTAGCTTTTTTTACAATGCTCTTAGTTCCAAAAATATCTGTAATTTTTATTAACTATTTCATTGTAAAACAACATAGACAAGTTGAAGTACCTTAGCTTGCATTCGCAAAAGTTCCCCAATGAATAAATGCTTATTGACTTTCATATTCTTTTTACTTGCGCATATTTCATTTGCACAAATGCAATGTACGATTAAGGGCAAAATCATTAATCGGGATAGCAAGCATCTATTACTGAGAAAATGTTCTGAAGGTTTTAAGCTGTTCATGAATCATCCAACAAAAATTCCTATAAAAAATGGGTCGTTTAATTATACATTTTCAATTAAATCAGTTGAAGCTTTTGAACTAATATTTGAAGATGAATTTGAAAATGGTTCTTGGTCACCAGTTTTGTTTTTCCCAACCAATGGGATTGTTGAATTTACGCTTAATCCACAAAATCAATGGAACAATAATACGGTCATTGGTGGAGCTTTAAATAAAACTTACGCTTCATACCAAACAGCCAATAAAATTGCATTTGAAAAGCCAAGGGCTGTATTAATGAATATTCAAAAAGAATTGGTGAATGCAGATGAATATGAAAGTGATGAATTTAAAGCGGTTTTAAAAAGTCTTAGAGCTATTCAATCAAGTGACCATGATGCCAAAGTACCCATTTATAATAAAATGGAGGAATTAGAAAAAACCTATGCGCGTTACTCACAAAAAGGCAAAACATTATTTGCTCAACCTTACGATTCACTCATGAATGTTGAACTCAAATGGAAATATGACTATATCAAGCAAAATATATCAATAGTTGGGTATTATCTTATTTGGAAAGATGTTGAAATGCAAATGAAAAATAAACAACTGGTTGCTCAGTTAGTATCTGATGTGTTTCCATTGTATCAACAAAAATTTCCAAACCATATTTATACAAAATTGATTAAAACCCAATTAGCTGGTCAACAATCTATTATTGTTGGGGGTAAATACATTGATTTTAAAGCACCATCTATCCAAGGCGATTCAGTTCAATTGTCAACTGTCATTCAAAATCATGTTGCGTTGATTGACTTTTGGGGATCCTGGTGTGGGCCATGTATTGCCAAAAGTAGATTAGTCGTACCCATTTATGAGCAATACAAAGACAAAGGGTTTACAATTGTTGGCATCGCTCGAGAATTCGTCAATACTGATGATGTAAAAAATCGGTTAAGTAAGGAACAGTTTGCTTGGTTAAATTTGGTTGATTTAGACGATAAGTTAACTATTTGGAATAAGTATGGCATTAGTAATGGAACTGGGCTAATGGTTTTAGTTGATAAAGATGGTACCATTTTGGCTATTGATCCTAAGCCAGAGGAACTCAAAAAAATCCTAAATGGGTTATTCAATTAGTCTGCAATATTCTTACGACTCACACTGATCCATCCTGCAAAATCTGCCGTATAATTTTTCGTAAATCGGGATGATATTTTTTATGTCAAACAAAGCGGCTTGTGCATACGCGGCTTCTTTCATGGTATTGAGTCTGCTTTCATCGCGCAGCAATTCAATGGCAAAGCTGCTCATAGCTGCGGTATCGCCCACATCGGCCATAAACCCTGTTTGGCCTTGAATATTGATCTCGCTTAAACCTCCTGCATTGGTGCTAATGACAACTGTTCTTGCAGCCATGGCTTCTAATGCGGCCAAGCCAAAACTTTCATACTCAGACGGTAATAAAAACACATCACTCACTGCAAGGATGTCTTCTATTTGTTCTTGTTTGCCTAAGAACCGTACATCCAGTTCAACGCCCAGTTCTCTCACCAATTCTTCACAGGCAGGTCTTTCTGGACCATCACCCACCATCAATAATTTGGATGGTACTACTTTTTGTACAGCGGCAAAAACTTTAATGACGTCGGTTACGCGTTTAACTTTTCTGAAGTTACTCGCGTGCATCAATATTTTTTCACCATGGGGTGCAATCACTTTTCTGAATGCATCAATGGGTTTTTTATTGAAACGACTTACGTCTACAAAATTGTAGATGACTTCTATCTCTTTTTCAATGGCAAAGGATTGAAAGGTTTCATCACGTAAATTTTTTGATACGGCAGTGATGGCATCGCTTTCATTGATTGAGAAAGTAACAACCGGCTCATAGGTTTTGTCCTTGCCCACTAGGGTAATATCAGTACCATGTAGTGTGGTTATAAATGGAACGTGTCGGCCGGTTTTCTTTTGCACAATTTGACGCGCCATATATGCCGCCGACGCATGCGGAATGGCATAATGCACGTGCAATAAATCTAAATCATAATTCATGATAACATCTACCATAGTACTGGCCAATGCTACTTCATAAGGCGGATAATCAAACAATGGATAGGTAGGCACCCTTACTTCATGGTAAAATATATTGGTGTTAAACACATTGAGTCTTACCGGTTGCTGATAAGTGATAAAATGCACTTGATGGCCTTCGTCGGCCAATGCCTTACCCAATTCGGTTGCCAAAACACCTGATCCACCAAATGTTGGATAACACACAATACCTATTCGCATAAACTGCTTGATTAGTCACTGTAAAGAACGGCTTTTTTTTGATTTTGTTTGCGCCATTCATCAAAGCGCAAAAAAGACCTTAATTCATTAACTTTAGCCAATGAAGCATTTACTCTTTTTGATCGCCTGCTTGCCTTTGTTGGCATCAGCACAAACGCCAACTGATTCAATTTATATTAAGAAAATAAGTGATGAAATTATGCGCAATGGCAAGGCGCACGATTTACTTCGTCAATTAACCAAGGGCGTAGGCAATCGTTTGTCTGGTTCTCCGCAATACAACAAAGCCGTGCAATGGGGTGAAGCATCATTAAAAGCACTTGGTGCTGATAAAGTATTCTTGCAAGCTTGCATGATGCCCAATTGGAAAAGGGGTGGAAAAGATCTTGCTGCGGTAGTGATGCAAAACGGTAAAAAAACCAATCGTGCATTGGATGTGTTGGCTTTGGGCAATTCAATGGGATCAGGTGGTAAACCCGTAGTGGCTGAAGTGGTTGCTGTGCAAGACTTTGATGAAATGGAAGCCAAAAAAGACCAGCTAAAAGGCAAGATTGTGTATTTCAATAACCAATTTAATGCCGCCAATATTCAAACATTTAAGTCTTATGGGGAAGCTGGCCAATACAGACGCTCTGGCCCAAGCAGGGCTGCTAAATATGGAGCTGTTGGAGTGATGATTCGCTCTTTAACTGAAGCTACCGACAATCATCCCCATACTGGTTCTACAGGATACGACGAAGCCTATCCAAAAATTCCGGCCATCGCTTTGGGCAATGAAGACGCCAATTATATTTGGTCAATCGCCAAAAAAAGCAGCATCAAAGTTTCAATGACAACCAATGGTTTTTTTGAACCCGATGTTGAGGGGCACTCTGTAGTGGCAGAATTAACGGGTACTGAATTTCCTAACGAATATATTACAGTGGGTGGGCATTTAGACAGTTGGGATGTAGGGGAAGGTGCGCACGATGATGGCGCGGGTATTGTACAAACCATGGAAATCCTGCGCACGTTAAAAGTATTGGGTTACAAACCCAAAAGAACCCTTCGCTTTGTGTTATTTGCCAATGAAGAAAATGGCATGCGTGGTGGCAACAAATATGCTGAAGAAGCCCAGAAAAATAAAGAAAAACACATATTCGCTTTAGAATCTGATGCGGGGGGATTTACACCGCGAGGATTCGGGTTTACCGTGTCTCAGGCGCAGTTAACCAAAATACAAACATGGTTACCCTTGCTCAAACCTTATGGCACTGACTTTTTACAAGCTGGTGGAGGCGGTGCAGATATTGGGCCGCTGAACAGATTGTTGGGCACCCCACTCGCTGGCTTGATGCCAGACAGCCAACGCTATTTCGACATTCACCATGCAAGGTCTGATGTGTTTGAAAATGTCAACAAACGCGAACTGCATTTGGGTGCAGTAAATATGGCTGCATTAATTTACCTTGTTGATCAATACGGATTATAATATGACTATGAAAAAATTTGCTTGGACTGCCACAACCATTATTGCGTTGATATTAGTAGTCTTTATTTATTGGCGTTTTTACTTTGTGTATTCAGAAGGTACCAAAGCGGGCATACTCAATACCTTTCAACAAAAAGGATTCGTGTTTAAAACCTATGAAGGCAATTTGATTCAAAGTGGTTTCAAAGCCAATGTACAAAGCAATGAATTTGTATTCAGTGTGGTAGATGAAGAAGTTGCCAAAGTATTGAATCAAAATTCAGGAAGAGAATTGAATTTGCATTATAAACGTTACTTAGGTGCATTGCCTTGGCGTGGTGTTGAAAAATACATTGTAGACAGCATCTTAGAAATAAGAGGGGTAACCCACGAAACCATTATTGCGCCGAAGAATCAATAGGTTGCACCGATCAACCCAAAAGGGTTATGCCTGTATTAAAAAAATGACTGGAATTTTATGGAGTTCCGGTATTTTTTTTTTTTATTCTGCAACGGTTTTGGTAACAATCCATTCGTCAGGTGCTGTTATATTTTTTGCAATGCATACACGTGTGCTGGGTTTGCAATTTTGTAAAATATCGGCCAGCAATTGATTGTTTCTATAAGGGGTTTCTATAAAAATATGGGTGCACTGGTTGCGCATTGAATCGTCTTCTAATGCTTTGATTTTTTTCTTTTTTTCTAAACCATCAATGGGCAAATACCCATTGAATTGAAAGCATTGGCCGTTCATGCCACTGGCCATCAATGCCATCAAAATTGAACTAGGACCAACTAGGGGCACTACTTTAAAACCCTTTAACTGTGCGGCTTCTACCAATAATTGTCCTGGATCTGCAATCCCTGGACAGCCCGCTTCACTCACAATTCCAACGGTATGGCCTTTGTCCAATGCATCAATCATTGCCTTGGTTACTGCGGCTTCTGCTTTATGAATGGTATGCCATTGGTAATGGTCAATCACCATCTCTTTCCATAGCTTTTTAAAAAAGCGTCTGGTGGTTTTTTCGTTCTCCACAAAAAAGACAGTACAAGATTGTATGGCTTCCGTGATATATGCAGGAATGGTTTGCAAAGCATCTTCATGCAATACAGTGGGGATCAATAAAACCTTACCCGTTTTTGGCGTTGGATTGCTCAATGGCTTCTTTTTTTAAAGGGTAGATACTTAAAGTGGCAGCCACTACCGCGTAAGTAGGGGCTAAGATCCAACCGATGATGGGCAGAAAATGAAACAAGTAAAACACAATGCCATTGCCCATGGCCAATCCTTTGTGCGCACTCACAAAAGCAATGCTTTCTGATTCAGACTTTTGGTGTCTTTCCATGCTGTAGTCTAACATAGAGAATCCATAATAGTAACATTCTAACAACAAAGCTAAGAATGGGGTTAACCATCCAACCAATGGAATTAAACTCAAGAAAACAATACTGAGCAGATACACGGTTTGCCAAAGACTGTTGCGCACAGACAATTTAATGCCCCTGATCATGTCTTTGATAAACTGCTCTTTATTAAATGGAAAATCTTTTTTCTCTATAATTGCTTCTGTTTTTTCACTTAAATACGCAAACAGTGGTGAGCCTACTATTAAAAAAAGGTATTTGAACAAAGAGAAATAAAACAGCATCAACAGAATCCACAAGAGCATACTGCCCATCGTAAAAATAAAGCCCAAAAAACCACTGTCTAGGGTGTCTAACCAACCTTTTAAGCCAGTTCTTAGCGCAATCCATTCAATGGCATTGTTCACACTTTGACTAAAAAAATACATGCCCGTTACAAAAAGCAACATGTATAAAATGCCAGGCACTATAATCCACTTCCAAAGCTGATTGGCTTTGATGAATCGGTGTGCTGCTGCGTAAGCTTGTATTGATATGATGATGTCCTTTAGCAATCGGGGGTATTTCGCCAAAGATAACAAATAGCTACTTAAAACTTCGGACAGTTCACTGGACGGTCTGTATTGGGTCTTCTGATATAGATTAATGATACTTCAATTCCACCTCTATTCATTGACGCGGTTCTTAATGAAGACGTATTGTAATCGTAGGTTGCGCCAATTCTGAAGTTGTTGAATTCAATGCCTAAATATGGAATCAGTGCATCTTTTAATCGCATCCATGCACCAATATATAAACTGGTGCCGTCGGGTTGATCAGGGTTGGCATTCAGCTGTAACGCCCCGCCAATAATGGTTTGACTGGTTTGTGCTTGAAAGCTTTGTGATCCGCTCAAGTGTAAAGTAGTAGTAGCACCCACTGGGAAATAGCCACCCGCGTGAATATTGGTGCGTGGCTTCAATAAATATTCTGCGCCTGTAAATGATTGTTTGGGTCGATTGATATGATACATGCTTACTCCCAAATAAAAATTATTGCGATCGTTGGTGCTGCCATTGTATAACAAACCTGCATTTAAATCGAAATAGCTTGATTTTAAATTACTGGCATTGAAAATTTCTGATGTCAATCGGGTAAAGCCTGCTGTAGTTAATTGGTCTTCGAAGTTTAAGCTGCTGGTATTGATCAACATATTGGCAAATGTGCCTTGTATGCCCAATCCAATTTGGTGCATGCCATCTTCGTCAAAGCTTTTGTGGTAGGCTGTAGAAATACTGCCGTAATTGAATTGCACAGCACCATTGCTGCTGTTGTCGTTGAAGCCCATAATGCCCACGCCCCATGCATCGCCAGTTGCCATTTTATTTTGCATCACCTGAAAATCTACGGATGCAGTGGCAGTTGTAAAAGCATTATTGATGGAAGGCCATTGGTTGCGATAATTGCCCGCCACGCGATATGTGCCAAAAAACTTTCCAGTAAATGCGGGGTTAAGGGTAAGCGGTGATGAAAAGAATTGCGAAAAATGCGGATCCTGCGCAGTCGCTACCACGGCTAGTATTAGCCCCATTCCCATCAACAGTATTCTGCGCATAAATCTCAGTTAGCCTTAAAGATACAAATTAAACTACGCTTGCAGCTTAGAACCAAAAGCCAAATCACCTGCATCGCCCAAGCCCGGTACGATATAGGATTTGGCAGTGAGCTCTTCATCAATATCACCACACCAGATGGTGATGTCTTCGCCACATTCCCTTTCCAAATATTCAATACCCACTGAACAAGCAATGGCTACTACCACATGAAACGCAGCTGGATTGCCTTCTGCCTTCATATGTTGAATGGTTTTTACAACGGATGCACCCGTGGCCAACATGGGGTCTGAAATAATGACCACTCGGTCGTTTAAATCGGGGCAGCTCATATATTCCATGCTGATTTCGAAACTGCCATCGCGGTGATGTTTGCGGTAGGCCGATACAAACGCATTGTCTGCTTTGTCAAAATAATTCAACATGCCGGTATGCATTGGCAAGCCTGCTCTTAAAATAGTGGCCAATACGGGTTGCGCAGACAAGACCTTGCTTTCATGAATGCCCAATGGTGTTGGTATTTCCTTGGTTTCCCATGGTAACTGTTTGCTAATTTCAAAAGCTGCAACTTCTGCAATGCGCTCTAAATTTCTTCTGAATCGCATGCGATCACCTTGAATGTCTACATGTCTTAATTCAGATACCCAGTTGCTTAACAGGCTGTGCTGCTCACTTAAATTGATCACCATTGCATTAAATTGAACAACGAATTTAAGGGTTTTAGTGCTTGTTTTTGGGTAGGCTATAGAAAGGCAAACCGATCGCCATCAAACAAGCCTTTGTCACTGAGTTTTAAATGCGGAATCACCAATAGGGCCATAAAGCTTAAGGTCATGAATGGCGCACTGAGTGAGCTGCCTAGGCTTTTGGCCATGGCATCAATGGCTGTGTATTTTGCGGCTACTTCAAATCCATCTTCGGTACTCATCAATCCTGCAACGGGTAAAGGGAGTAATAAGGTTTGATTATGGCCATCTACACAACTGATACCCCCCTGGGCTGCAATGACTGCATTAATGGCTGCGGCTATGGCTTCATCTGTTACACCAACGGCTACAATATTGTGGCTGTCGTGGGCCACTGTGGAAGCGATGGCGCCGGTACGGAAACCAAAATGTTTGATGAATGCTTTGGCAACCGGCGCCATAGTGTACCGATTCACCACCACCATCTTTAAGACATCATCGGCTGTATTGCTTACCCAGCATCCATTTGACTGAGTACCTGCTAGGTTTAAGCGATTGGTAATCAATTGTCCATCCAATGCTTCAATCACTGGAATCAACCCGTCTTGGTGCGGGTAACTGTCTATTGGTATGGCCAAATCTGTTGCATTGATTGGCGCACAGGTAAACCGATTTATGGGTGTGGCGGGTACTGATTGAATGATTGATTGAATGATTGATTGATGTGGGGCGGCATTAGCCGAGCTTGTGTCTGGTGCGGCTTTTAATAGTGCTTGCCCGTCAATATAGGTTTGCAATACCTTAAAATGCGTAAGGTCTTCTACAATAATACAATCCGCTGGATCACCCACCCGTAATGTGCCAATATTGAGTTTGTAATGTTTAACGGGGTTGATGCAGGCGGCTTTCAATACCTTGAATAGGTCTAATCCTTTGGCTACTGCTCTGGCACATAATTGATTAATATGCCCTTCTACCAAACTGTCTGGATGTTTGTCGTCGCTGCAAAGCATGATCGAATTAGGATGGTCATCAATTAATTCGGCCAATGCTTCAAAGTTCTTGGCTGCACTGCCTTCGCGAATAATAATTTTCATGCCATAGGATAATTTGTCTACGGCTTCTTCTAGTGTAAAGCATTCATGATCGGTTGAAATCCCTGCTTCTATATACTGTTGCGCCAATGCCCCGGTAAGCCCGGGGGCATGTCCATCAACGGGCTTACCGGCCTGGTGTGCTGCTGCAATTTTTTTCATGACTTCGGAATCACCGTGCAGCACGCCGGGGAAATTCATCATTTCACTTAAATATTTGATGTCATCCGATGCCAATAATGTTTCAATGTCTTCACTGGTAATGGCTGCACCTGCAGTTTCAAAAATAGTAGCCGGCACACAACTGGGTGCACCGAAATTAAATTTGAACGGCACTTGTTTGCCATTGTTGATCATAAATGTTACACCATCCATGCCGCAGACATTGGCAATTTCATGTGGGTCACTCACTGTGCCTACTGTACCGTGGATCACTGCCAAACGCGCAAATTCGCTGGGAATCAACATACTGCTTTCTATATGCACATGGCTGTCAATAAAACCTGGCATTAAAAATCCTGGGGTATCAATTGCATTGCTATCAATTGGTTCAATCTGCGTAATGCGTTGGTTAGCAATGGTAACTTTGGCTGGATAAATTTGACGTTGGTATACATCCACCAATTGAATGGAAATGGTAAACGACATAAAGCTTGATTGCATTAAATGGGTTTCTTGGTTTCATCAACCACATCATGAATGGCTTTGTCTAAATTCATGGCAGCCACTTCTAATTGATTGATCAATGTGTCTTTTTCTTCGGGTGTAATATCCAACTTTATGGCGTTAATGATTCCCAAAATATCGGTCAATGGTCCTCTTACTTGATGACTTTGGTTCCAAGCAATCTTCCGTAATTTTTCTGCGGTCTTTTTTTGATTGGAAATATCATTTTTGATGCCCAAAAAATGAATAATCTCGCCCGCTTCATTTCTCACAGGTGAAATGGTTACGGCTTCCCAAAACAAATGGCCATTCTTCTTTTTATTCAAAAATTCACCATGCCAATTGTTCCCTGATTTTATTGTTTGCCACATGGCTTTGTAGGTTTCCTTTTTGGTATAACCCGACTTTACAATATTTGGATTGGCCCCAATTACTTCATCGTAAGTAAAACCTGTAGATGTCAAAAACTGTTGGTTCACGTATTCAATTTTACCATTTAGATCGGTGATTTCAATACTTGCAGAACTTTGCTCAACGGCTAGTGATAATTGAATCAGTTTATTGTCATTGTATTTTCGTTGGGTAATATTTCTTGCCAAAACAATGAATCGTTTGTCTTGACCTTCTTCTAAAATAATGGGCGCAACAGACAGTTCAAACCAATACTGGCCACTCTCTAATTCAACCATATATTGTTGCCCAATGGAATAGCCTTGTTCATTGGCTTCTTGAATTGCCAATGCAAGTACATCGGATGCTTCTTTTGACAATACTTCATAAAAATTTTTGCCAATAAACACTTCTGGTGGTGCTGCTAGTAAATCATTTAAACTGGAATGGTACTCATATACTATATGATTCATACCTATTTCAAACACCATATCAGGAATGGCTTTTAAAATGGCATCCTGTTTTTTTGATAACGCGAGTATTTTTTCTAATGCCTGTCTTTGCTCAGTAATATTGGCACAAAACCCATACCATGAAATAGATCCATCGGGTAATTTTTCGGGAGTGGATCTTGTCAAGATCCATTGAATGGGTTTGCCAGGTAAACACACCCTTGCTTCGCAAACAAAATCGACTAAATGATTAGCAGAGTATTCTATTGCTTCAAAAACAAGTTGTGCATCTTCTGGATGAATCACTTTTGCAATGGCATCAAAACTGTCTTTTACATCTTCTGGTGTACAGCCAAAAACATTCACAATCCCACTGGATGCAACAGGTACATGATAGGTACCATCTGCCCTTCTAGTAAATTGGAATATTAAGTCGGGCAAATGCCGAGAGAGTTTTCTAAACTCATCTTCTATTGATTTATCATAGGATATCATACAGAAGCTGTTTGGATTCTTATGAAATTACATTAATTTAACCGTCTCAATAAATCAACATGCAAAAATTTATATTAATTGTGTTTTTTTTGATTGGTTTGGGGTCTGTACAAGCCCAAAAAAAGGAAAGAGTGAAGCAGGTAGCTCCGCCTAAGGACGAGTTGGCGGATCAATTATTGGCGAGTGTTAAATACCGTTCTATTGGACCATATAGAGGGGGTAGAAGTGCCGCGGTAGCAGGCAGTTATAAAAACAGAACCACGTTTTATTTTGGTGCTACCGGCGGTGGTGTTTGGAAAACCACCGATG
>JAIXYL010000143.1 GCA_027490265.1 Sediminibacterium sp. | reverse complement strand
TGTACTTCCTTTAAAATATGTTGTTCATCCTCATCTTGTTGCTTAGCAAAAAATCCTTGCGCTTGTAATAACAAATAGCCTTCAAAATCTTCTACTTGTAACCTGATCTTTTCTTCAATAACATCCCAATCTTTTAACCAGATTACGGTATTGGTTGGCATGAATTCGAGTAATGAAATTTTATTTCCTTCAGCACCAGCGCCAAAAGTTTCAGGCAACAGCTCTACATTGGGTATAATGCTGACCTGCAATAATTTTCTTTCACTTAATTGTGTTTCAGGATCAAAAATTCGAATGCTGTCTACTTCGTTACCAAATAATTCTACTCGATAAGGTTTTTCGTTTCCAAATGAGTAGATATCTAAAATGCCCCCACGCAAAGCAAACTGTCCGGGCTCATACACAAAATCAGTCCGCTCAAACCCATACATCACAAATAAATCCATCAAGCTTTCAGGGTTAATGGTATCATTGGTTTTTATCGTAATGATATTGCTGCTGATGGTTTCAGGCAAAATCACTTTTTCAAAAATAGCGTCTGGATATGTGACCAATATTTTCTTGTTGCCCCCCTTTGCTAATTTGGTAAGTGCTTCGGTTCGCAACATAACATGCGAACTATTCAGTAATCTAAAATTTTTTCTGTTTTTAAAACTTGAAGGAAAATAAAACAGGTCTAAAGCACTGGTCAAATTTTCAATGGTATTATGAAAATAAGCCGCTTCTTCAGCATCATTCAAAATCACCAAATGATTGAGCGCTTGCGCGTCAGGGTGCATGAAGATGGCACTAACGATGGTTTCGGCGCTGCTTCCTTGTAAATTTTTAAGATAGGTTTTGGTTGAATCTGCATAGGAAAGCCTATTCACCAACTGTTGAACCAGGGGTGATTGCAGGTATTGATCCATTAAATGCTGCAAATTCATATTACATACCTTCTAAAAGGGATGCAAAGATAAGGGAAGGCTAATTGCTTGCTTCATTATTTACAACAATGTTCAACTCTGCCAACTTACCTTTTTCAATGGTGATGACATTGATATTGTTTTGCATATCAAATGAGTTGGCATAAAAATGTTGCCCTACTTGTACAAATACAGAATAACTGCCAACTGGCAATTGTACCGTAAATGCCCCTGTACTATCCGTATTGGTTGTCAAAATCAATTTTGTGTAAATATTGGTAAATATGGGCCCCGGATTCCATTGCTGGGTTCTAGACACATTGGTAGGCTCATAAAAGAATAGGGTTGTTGGGTAAGGCATGGGCTCAGATGGTGGGGCACCAATTCGAGGCATTTGATTGCCTTTCAGCGCTACTACATTGCCTTTTACCCCTTGTATAATGGCCTTTTGGGCTTTTTTCTGTGGAGGTTTGCAGGCTAAAAAAAGCAAAAAACCTGAAACGAATAAAAAAAGAAAAAATCGCATACTACAATTTGAAACCTGAAAGTATCTAATTTAGAGCAGAATTAAATAAGAACAGCAGCCAAATGCTGGAAAAAACATCATTTATGATTAAACGTTTGGGGATATTTATGGTTTTATCTGCCGGTTTAACACTAGGTGCAGATGCGCAAACCATCACCAATGAGAAAGTATTAAAATTATCTTCTCAAAAACTAAAGCTTGAACAGGAACTGAACTATGCCAAAGCATTGTCGATGGCAAAAGCCAAGAACTGGGATTTAAGTATAGGCGTAGAAGGTGGTGTGGCCAAATTAACCGGAGTAGATGATTTTGGCTTTCCTATTTATACAAAATCTTACAACAATACCATTGCTGCAGCTACAACCAGAGCCAGTCAATTATGGCCAGGAGGCTCTACAGGCTTGGCATTAACGGGTAGCAGCACCAATATGCGTAACAAATTAGGCGTTTGGGAATTTGATGGATCACCTTTAGCTACACACGTTGAGTTTGGGGGAAGAATTTTACAAAAAGACACACCAACTGGCAGTAGTGGTAATGACCATGCTACGCACGTAGCCGGCACCATGGTTGCAGCTGGTGTTAATCCTATTGCAAAAGGAATGGCATATGGCATACCTAATATTATTTCTTACGACCATTTAAGCGACTTGTCTGAGATGACAACGGAAGCAGGTGCCGGTATGTTGATTTCAAACCACTCATATGGATTCATTGCTGGTTGGAATTTCAATAGCGCGCAAAACCGTTGGGAGTTTTTTGGCCGTCCTAATGAAAATGAAGATTTTCGTTATGGTTTTTACGGCACAGATGCACAACGCGTAGATTCAATTGCATATAATGCCCCTTTCTATTTAAAAGTATCGGTTGCTGGAAATGACCGAAACAATAACGGTCCTGCAGTTGGACAACCTTATTTCAGAAGAAATGCACAAGGAACCATGGCAGATGCAGGTGCTAGACCAGCGGGTATCAGCAGCAATGATGGATTTGACATCATTCTTGGGTATGGCATTGCTAAAAACAACTTAACGATTGGGGCCGTGAATGGCATTCCAGGTGGATACAATAAAGCATCTGATGTAGTGATGAGTGCCTTTAGTGGTTGGGGCCCAACAGACGATGGCAGAATTAAACCTGACTTAGTAGCCAATGGTGTGAATGTGACGTCAGCGAGTACCAATGGTAATACCAGTTACAGTACCAAAAGTGGTACTTCTATGGCAGGACCAAATGCCGCTGGTTCATTAACACTTTTACAAGAGTACTATTCCAAATTAAAAGCAGGCACTTTCATGCGTGCAGCCACTTTGAAAGGTCTGGCTATCCATACTGCTGATGAAGCAGGCTCTGCGCCTGGTCCAGATTACACATTTGGTTGGGGTTTACTGAACGTACAAAGAGCTGCCAGTGTCATTACCAGTTCTGTTAATTCCAATAACTCTAACAGCAGTGAACATCTCTTGTATGAGAATGTGTTAAATACAGGCAATACTTTTACAAAAACGGTGGTTGCAACGGGTAAAGTACCATTATCAGCCACTATCGCTTGGACTGACCCTCCAGCTACCATTAACACTGATGCTAGCACCAACTTAAATGATCGTACTAAAAAATTGGTACACGATTTAGATATTAAAATTACCAGAGGCACACAAACATTCTTGCCATGGGCTTTAGAAGTTAGCAGTCCATCTTCAACAGCAAGTAGAAGGAATAATGATGTAGACAACGTTGAAAGGATAGACGTAGACAGCACAATACCCGGTGAAACCTATACCATCACTATAACAAACAAAGGTACTCTGGCCAGAGGCTCACAAGCCTATTCATTAGTGGTCAGTGGTGTAGGTGGTACTGCTTATGCTAGTTCTGCTTCATTAAATGGTGGTGCAAAAATAGACAGCTTGTCATTTGTAAACTTAAGGGTTAAAAATACAGCTGGCTGTAAAACATTTACCGACAATACAAGATTTACCGGCAATGTTCAAGCAAGACAAGTATTACCCATTTTTGTTAGAACAGTGTCTTGTGATGCAACCATTAATCCTAGAATGATTAAGGTATTTATAGATTATAATAACGATGGGGATTACCTTGATGCCAATGAACTTGCTTTAACCAGTACAGTTCAAACAGGCGCTAGTAGTGACTTTACAGGAAGTATCACCATCCCTGATAATGTGAGTATTGGCACAATCCATAGAATGCGCGTAATTGTTAGAGAAACCAGCACAGCTGCTGATATTACACCAACTGGTGATTATGCAAGAGGTGAAACACAAGATTATTTAATTAAAATTGAAACGCCTTCCAATGATGTATCCGTTAGCAATGTTGTAACGCCAGCAGCAGGCAGTTGTGAAAATGACAAGACTTATGTTACACTTGCTATTACCAATAATGGTGCAAATCCGCAATCAAATATTCCGTTGACTGTAACAGTAAAGAATGGCACATCAACCGTAGCCACCATCAACGCAACTTATACGGGAACTATTGCTGCGCAATCTGAAATTGAATACACTATCCAGACTCCTTTTGTTGCTCAAGCTGGCGTAAATTATACTATTAATGCAGAAACCAAATTAAGTACCGATCAAAACGCAAGTAATAACATTATTGAAATAACAGTACCAATTTCAGCAAGACCAGCAGTACCAGTTGCAGAAGGTGTCATTTGTAATAACTCAGCATTACTAAGGGTAGTAAACCCTGGTACTAGTAATTATTTTTGGTATACTGACGCAACATCTACTGTTCCATTTGCTACAGGTAACACTGTTTCTACAACTACAATAACTTCTAACAGAACATATTTTGTTACAAGAGAGGCAAGGGCTACTGTAGGTGCAGCTTCTAAATTAACTTTCAGTAGTGGAGGTTACAATGCATTTGCTGGAAACTATATGAAATTTACGCATAGTTTCCCTGTAAAGTTGGAAACAATCAGAATGTATACTGCTAATCCCGGCACTATTAAAATTACTTTAGGGGAAAACTTAACAGCTGGCACACAAGCGGGTAGTTATTCTTACAGACCTATTGCAACCAGAACTTTTAAAGTATTCAATTCAAGACCAACCGCACAAGCCGGGGCCTTAAGTGAAAACAGTCCTTCCGATTCTGGTTTTGTTTATAACTTAAATTTAGATATCCCTGGAAGTGGCGAGAAAATTATGATAGTAGAATGTTCAGAAGATGCTAATATATTCAGGAATAATGCAATTAATGGAACCATCTACCCTTTTGGCATTCCTGGCCTAATGAGTTACACAGGAAACAGTGTGTCATTAGCACCAACAGCTGGACAAGATGAAAATCAATTTTGGTATTTCTTTTATGACACAAAAGTGTCTACCGGCTGCCCAAGTGATCGAGTACCAATTGTAGCGGCAGCAAATACACCTCTTACCCTCTCTCTTGTAGGGGATTCATTGGTTTCAAATTTAAAGACTGGAACATTCCAATGGATTTTCAATGATACAGCTTTTGTACCAGGCGCCACTGGATCATCCATTAAACCAACACGTTCAGGAAACTATAAAGTGACAGTAGTTGACGGATTGGGCTGTACTAGAACATCAGCTGGTATTAATTATACTGTTACATCGGTTACCACCGTAGATCCACAGGAAATTAAATTATCCGTTTCGCCGAATCCAAACAATGGTATTTTCCAATTATCATTTGAAGTAACCAAAAGAAGCGACTTATCCATTGAAATCACCAATGCAGTGGGGCAACGCGTTTTCTTGAACACACAATCTGGTTTCTTAGGTAAATACAATAAGCAATTGAATTTAAAACAATACAGTAGCGATTTCTACTTATTGAAGATTCAACACGATAAAAAAACGTATTTACAAAAAGTGCTGATTCAACGATAATTAATCAAATAAGATGCAATGCCTCTGTGAATAACAGAGGCATTGTTATTTATGGGTATTTGAGTACTTTGTGTAAAACATTACTATGCTGCAACCCTGGTTAAAATGTGTGGTCATAAAAACCGAAGACATCACCCACAGTACGCGTAGGTTTTGGATTCAAATTCCAGAATTAACCTCCTTTGATTTTGAACCAGGTCAATTTGTAACATTTGATTTACCCATTCATGAACAACGAAATAAACGTTGGCGCTCTTATTCCATTGCATCTGCCCCTGATGGCAGTAATATCTTTGAATTAGTTATTGTATTAATGGAAGATGGATTGGGTACGCCACATTTATTCAATGACGTAACAGTAGGATCTGAATTAATTGTCAGAGGGCCGCAGGGAAAGTTCACCATGCCACCCGTTTTAGACAAAGACTTGTTTTTAATTTGTACTGGTACTGGTATAGCACCATTCAGATCTATGGTACATTATATTGATCAACATCAAATACCGCATCAACGCATTCATTTGGTATTTGGTTGCAGAGAATTTAAAGACAGTTTGTACGAATCAGAATTGAAATATTTAGAAAAAAGCATGGTCAATTTTTATCACCATCCATGCTTTTCAAGAGAGCTTTCTGTTGGCCAAGGTCAATACTCAGGGTATGTACATGCTTGTTACAAAACAATCATTGAGGCACACCGGTCGGAAACGGGCATATTACCCCCAGCCTATTTTTATTTGTGTGGTTGGAAAAATATGGTAGACGACGCCAAAAAAACTTTATTAGAGATTGGTTACGACAAACAAGCCATTCACTTAGAGCTCTATGGCTAATCTAATGTAACTAATGGCTTCTTTGCAATCAGGATATAATAATCAAAAATTGACATTCTTTTGAATAAGATTTTTTTGACCAAACTGACTTTGTATTTATCAAAGAATGCAGCATACTCTGATACATCTAGTTGAATGGGGTGTAACATGTCACCTGGTAAGTATTGAAATATTTTTTTAAGGAATATATGCCGATGGGCATCTGTACTCATGATCAGTGTACCACCAGGTTTTAATGCCTGAATTAAATTCTTAAAGCAATCGTCAATATCATTGACATGATTAATGGCATTGAGACAAAAAATGGCATCGTATTGATCCACATCAGACAACGCTTCAATGGGCATTGTTCTGAAACGAGTCCATGGAAATTTTTCAGGTTTAAAAATGGATAACTGTGTATACTTATCTAACAAAGGATCAATCGCATCAACTTGGTGATTGGGGAAAGCCAAAAAGATGCCCGCTGGACCACAGCCTGCATCTAGAATGACACTGGTTGGTTCAATGGTAACTACATCACCAATAGTGGTCAAAACCTTTTCCCAGTATTTGATTTTATTGGCTAAATATTCAGCGGGATTTTTTTTCCGGAGATACTGAACCCACCACTTGTATTCTAGTTTTTGAGCAAGTTTCCATTTTAAATTAATCTTCTGCATGTTGATTTGCTTTATTGAGTAGCCATTAACACGATCTCTTTCACTTTATTCAATGGCACTCGCTCTTGCAACATGCTGTCTCTATATCGGATGGTGACCATTTGGTCCTCCTTGGTTTGGTGATCAATGGTCACACAAAAAGGTGTACCAATCGCATCTTGACGACGATACCGTTTACCGATGGCATCTTTCTCCTCATAGAAACATTTAAATGACCCCTTACAATCGTCCATCAATTCACGGGCAATCTCTGGCAAACCATCTTTTTTAACCAATGGCAAAATGGCCAATTTATTCGGCGCAATTTTAGCAGGAATTTTTAGGACTACCCTACTATCGGTTGTACCATCCTCTTTAGTGATGGTCTCCTCTGTATACGCATGACTTAAAATGAGTAAAAACATCCGATCTAAACCAATAGACGTTTCCACTACGTAAGGTATATAATTACCGTAAGGTTTTCCAGTACTTTCATCAACGTCATTATCAAAATACTGTTGCTTCTTTTTACTGAATTCCTGATGACTTTTTAAATCGAAATCCGTTCTACTATGAATGCCTTCAACCTCTTTAAACCCGAATGGAAATTCAAACTCTATATCAAGTGCAGCATCCGCATAATGGGCCAATTTCACATGATCGTGGTAACGATACTTTTCGGCAGGTAAGCCCAAACTAAGGTGCCAATTGAGTCTTTCTTGTTTCCAATAGTTATACCATTCCATTTGTGTACCAGGTCTCACAAAAAATTGCATTTCCATTTGTTCAAATTCTCTCATGCGAAAAATGAACTGACGCGCTACAATTTCATTTCGAAATGCTTTACCTGTTTGAGCAATCCCAAAAGGAATTTTCATACGGGCTGTTTTTTGCACGTTGAGGAAATTCACAAAAATCCCTTGTGCCGTCTCTGGTCTTAAATAAATGGTATCTGATGCATCAGCCACAGACCCTAACTGTGTAGAGAACATTAGATTAAATTGTCTGATATCAGTCCAATTGCCAGTTCCACTTACCGCACAAACAATTTTATGCTCAGCCATCAAATCTTTTAATCCAGTAAAATCATCGGCCGCCAATAAACGGTCCATATCGGCCAATAAAGCATCAGCCGACGCTGTTTGACCTGCTTCTCTTAACTGATCAGCTTTTGCTTCAATTAGGTGGTCAACTCGATAGCGTTTTTGGCTGTCTTTGTTGTCGATCATTGGATCACTAAAATTATCAACGTGTCCGCTGGCTTTCCATGTGGTGGGGTGCATAAAAATGGCGGCATCTATCCCAACAATATTTTGATGCATTTGGGTCATGCTTTTCCACCAATAATCTTTGATATTCTTTTTTAATTCACTTCCGTAAGGGCCATAATCATACACGGCACTTAAACCGTCATAAATCTCACTACTTTGGAAAACAAAGCCATACTCTTTGGCATGCGAAATAATGGCTTGAAAGGTATTATCTGTTGCTGTGCTCATACAGCGGCAAAAATAGGTGATTACCCGTTTATCCAGTAAAATAGGGATTGTTGAATAAAAAAAATTAGCTTAGTCAGTCATAATTCAACAAAATCACATGAAAAAAGTATGGTTTTTTCTTCTGCTGTTGCCAAATCTGGCACTTGCACAGCAAACCAATATTCAAACAACTGATTACCCCAATGACTACCTCTCCCCTGCATTTCACGCTGGACGAAGAGCAGCGTTTAAAGAAAAAATGCCAGCGAATTCTATTGGAATTTTCTTTGCCAGTCAGGTAAGATTAAGAAACGATGATGTAGACTATCAATATGCACAAAACAAAAACTTCTATTATTTCACCGGACTTGAAGAGCCAAATTCACTTTTGTTATTGTTTAAAGAGCCTACCACCATCATGGGCAAAACCGGCACTGAATTTATTTTTGTGCAAAACCGAGACCCACAAAGAGAAATGTGGAATGGTAAAATACTTGGCGTGGAAGGCGTTACCAACCGATACCAATTCAGCAATGTCTTTTTGAATAAAGATTTTAACTACAACACTATTAATTTCAACAATTACGATTCTGTACTTACTGCCTTTAGATCTGAAGATATTTTTCAAACCTATCCCAGAATGCGTGACGAATTAAGCAGGATGGCTGGTGTAGTAGACAGTTTGATCAAACAATATAAAAAACCAATTGCCAGCAGAACAACCACGCAAATCTTAACCGCATTAAGGGGCATCAAACAACCAGAAGAAATTGCCATTCTAGAAAAAGCTGCAGCCATCAGCGTAGAAGGTCATAATGAAGTGATCAAAGCAGTAAAACCAAGCATGACTGAATACCAAGCTCAAGCCATTATGGAATATTCATTCAAGAAAAATGGATCTGAATACCCAGGGTATCCGAGCATCAATGGAGCTGCTGAAAATGCTTGCGTTTTGCATTATGTGACCAATTTGAAACTCATGAAAGACGGAGATTTGTTATTGAGTGATTGTGCAGCCGAATACCATGGCTACACCGCTGATGTTACGAGAACCGTACCAGTAAATGGCAAATTTTCACCAGAACAGAAAATAATTTATGAATTGGTATTGGCGGCTCAAGACTCTGCAATAGCTGTTTGTAAACCGGGCATGCCGTTTAGTGGTTCCGACGCAACAGCCAGAAGAGTCATCAATAGAGGATTGATTGCTCTAGGCATTGCAGCCAATGATGCTGAAGCAAGAAAATATTTTCCCCATGGCACTTCACATCATTTAGGTTTAGATGTGCATGATTTAGGCATACGAGGCAATATGCCTTTTGAACCAGGCATGTATTTAACCGTTGAGCCTGGCATTTATATACCACCAGGCAGCAAATGCGATCCAAAATGGTGGAGTATTGGTGTAAGAATTGAAGACGATATTTTAATCACCAAAGATGGCAATCGCAACTTATCTGCAGGTGCACCAAGAACCGTGTCTGACATTGAAAAATTAGCAAAAGCCAAAACCATTTTTAACTAATTGCTATACTACAACTTGGGGTTATTCTTGTGGCGGTCTTTGTCGCGTAGGGTTTTCTTCTCTATGTTTTTTTGCAAAGCTTCTGTAAGATTAACCCCAGTTTGATTAGCCAAACAAATCAATACCCATAATACATCGGCCATTTCATCGGCTAAAGCCTGGTCGTTTTCGCTGTTTTTAAACGATTGCTCGCCATACTTACGTACCATGATTCTGCTGAGTTCTCCAACTTCTTCCATTAATATACCTAAGTTGGTTAATTCATTAAAATAGCGCACTCCAATGGTTTTTATCCATTCATCTACGCTTGTCTGTGCTTGCTCAATCGTCATTATTCTTTGTTTTTAGAGTCAATCAAAATGGTTACTGGGCCATCATTCAATAAGGCCACTTTCATATCAGCCCCAAATTGACCTGTTTGAATGGGCTTCTCTAATGCAGCGGTTAATGTTTCAATGAATGCTTCATACAATGGCACCGCAATCTCTGGCTTCGCAGCTTTAATATAAGAAGGGCGATTGCCTTTCTTGGTACTTGCGTGTAAAGTAAATTGACTGATCAATAAAATATCACCGCCAATATCTTTAACAGAACAGTTCATAACATCGGCCGCATCATTAAAAATGCGCAGATTCACTATTTTATTACAAAGCCATTCAATGTCCTCTTGGGTATCAGCGGCTTCAATCCCAACCAAAACCAATAAACCAAGCCCTATTTGTCCATGAATATGTTGATTGATGGTTACAGAAGCTTCAGAAACTCTTTGAATCACTACACGCATGCATTGAAATTTATCCGAAATTTGAAAGAACTAAGTTAGCCATTCAATATGAAATCTGTCATCCTGATCATTTTATTGCCCTGCTTTAGCATGATGGCAATGGGTCAAACCAAACTGGCATTTCAGATGGAATGGAATGGACATCAATGGCATCCCGACAGCAGTTATCAAAATGCTGCTGGCGAAACTTTACAAATTAATCGGCTGCAATTTTATACGAGTCAATGGAAATACATCAACGCAAACAATGACACAATTGATTTAACGACTGCGCATTTCTTAATGAACGCGTTCGCGATGGCTTCCTTATCCTTACCATTTGACCTGCCCAAAAATGCCAAAACAGTTTTGTTTAATGTGGGCGTAGAAAAAGACAAAAATACCAGCGGCATTCAAACAGGCGTGCTGGACCCATCATTGGGCATGTTCTGGACTTGGCGAACAGGGTATATTATGGCCAAAATGCACGGGGTTTCTTCGAATGCCAAAACAGCGGGCAACCGTTTCAGTTATGAAGTGGGTGGATTTGAACCGCCGTTTGATGCAGTGAGAACCATTGTCTTGAACTTGCCGTCTGGCAAAGGTTCCAGCAATCAAACCATCATTCACACAAACCTAGCTGCTTGGTTTAATGGAAAACATCCCATCCAAATATCGCAAACACCCAACTGCCACAATGCAGGAAAATTAGCGATGTTATTAGCAGATAATTACGCCACCTTATTTAGTATTGTAAACCAGCCCTAATGCCAATCAGATTAACAATCGTCTCACTTATAGTTTTGGTATTTTGTTGTGTTGGTTTTATACAAAAAAGCAACCCATTAGAAGTACCCACCAAAGTTCCATTTACTGTACCAAAGGGTTGGCCTGAACCTGTTTATGATTTTAAAAAGAATCCATTGACCAAACAAGGCATTGCTTTGGGCAAACAATTATTTTATGAAGTACAATTAAGCAAGGATGGCACAATTTCTTGTGGCAGTTGTCACCAACAATTTGGCGCATTCAATAGCTACGACCATCCATTGAGTCATGGCATTGAAAATACATTAACCACCAGAAATGCGCCAGCTTTGTTCAACCTAGCTTGGCAAAAAGCATTCATGTGGGATGGGGGCATCAATCACTTAGACTTACAACCACTGGCGCCCATTACAGCACATAACGAAATGGGAGAAAGCATTGAACAAGTGCTCAATAAATTGAGAAAAACTGCGGCATACAGAAAAGCTTTTAAAGCTGCGTTTGGCGACGAAACCATCAATACACAAAGAATGGGTAAGGCATTGAGTCAGTTTTTATTGACCATGGTCAGCAGCAATAGCAAATATGATCGGGTCATGAATGGAACAGATAGTTTTAGCTTACCTGAACGCTTAGGCTATGCCATTTTTAAAACCAAGTGCACCATATGCCACTCAGAACCGTTGTTTACAGATTTTAGTTATCGCAATACTGGCATACCTTTAGAGCCCTATTTAAATGACTTTGGACGCATGACCATCACTCAGTTGGCTGCTGATTCACTCAAGTTTAAAGTCCCCAGTTTGCGCAATGTAGAAGTGAGTTTTCCATACGGTCATGATGGACGCTTTTTTTCATTAATGAATGTGTTTGATCATTACAGACAATCCATGCAAGTAGGTCCAACTACAGACCCCATCTTAAAAAACAAACTCCCCTTGAGCAATTATGAAATTGGACAACTCAGGGCATTTTTACACACACTGACTGATTCTGTTTTCATCAGTGATCCACGTTTTGCTGAGCCCGGCACCAACACCATCGGTAAACTACCCATTGACCAACACAACTGAATACAATACCCTATTTTTGACACTTAGATTGTTATTTTGAGCGAGATAAAAAAACTGGCAGGACAAACCTTGTGGTATGGTGTACCCACCATCACCAGCAGATTCTTAGGGTATCTGATGAATTTGTCGTTGCCATTATTCTTTGCGCAACCAGCTACAACGGCTGACCTAACTCAGATTTACGCCATCATTCCATTTTTGAATGTATTATTCACCTATGGTTTAGAAACAGCTTATTTTAGATTTAACAAAGAAGCCGATCCCAATCAATTATACAGCACACTTTCAATTGCATTACTAGGCAGTACCATTTTATTTACTGGGCTACTTTGGTTTTTTAGTGGGCAACTGACTGAATGGGCCAATTTGCAAGCACATCCAGAATACATCCAATGGATGATCGGGATTTTATTTTTTGATACACTCAGCACATTGGCTTTTGCTAAACTAAGACAAGACAATAGACCAAAAAAGTATGCCGCAGTGCGCTTATCCAGTGTGTTGCTCAACTTAGTGACGGTTTTGGTATTTATTGGATGGATTCCTTATCAAGTGCAGCAAGATCCCAATTCTTGGTTAACCTTGTTTACCAAAAATGATATAGGTATTGGCTACTATTTGATTGGCAATTTGGCTGGAAGCATCCTCACTTTTGTATTGCTGTTTCATGAGTTTAGCCAAATCAGGTCGGCATTTAATAGGGCGTTGTTTAAAAAAGTGATGCAGTACAGCTATCCACTCATTATTGTAGGCATGGGCGGTATGGTGAACGATATGTTGAGCAGATTAATCTATCAACATGTGGTTGACTTACCTGTAGAAGCGGCTAAAGACCAACTCGGTATTTTTGGAAATATTTACAGAATTGCTGTACTGATTACCATTTTGATTCAGGCTTTTAGAATGGCCGCTGAGCCATTTTTCTTTAAACAAAAAGGAGAAGAACACGCACAAAAAGTATATGCACGCGTGATGAAATTTTTTGTAATTGCTTGCTGCTTTATGTTTTTATTCATCAGTTTATTCATTGAAGTATTTGGTTGGTTTTTTATAGTAATACAAAGACCTTTATGGGTAAAGGGTTTGCAAGTCGTGCCATTATTGGCTTTGGGAAATATCTTCTTGGGCATCTATTACAACTTGAGTATTTGGTACAAACTCACCGATAAAAATACATATGGCGCTTACATTACAATAGCTGGAGCCCTTATTACCATTGCGTTGAATATACTGCTCATTCCAAAATTGTATTATTTGGGAGCGGCTTTGGCTACATTTACTTGTTACACATTGATGATGATTGCAAGCTATTATATGGGGCAGAAATATTATCCTGTACCCTATGCTACCAAAAAACTAATGGCATATTTGGGTGTGGTGTTACTCATGTATGGCTTGCAAAAAAGCGTGCTCTATTTTGCGCCGTATTTGTGGTTAGGTATTTTGATTGGTATCATTATGATTGGGCTTTTTGCTTGGTTGGTTTCTTGGGCAGAAGCAAAAGAATTGGCTAAAATTTTTAAGAAAAAGGTTTAGCGCTTCGCAAGTATCTTTGTACCATGGCAGAAGACTTACACATCATTCAAGGTTCTAAAGCAGAACAATACCAAGCATTGATTCCACAAATTCAAGGTTTACTTACAGGAGAATCCAATTTAATTGCGAACCTTGCCAATATGGCTGCAGCGCTTAAAGAACAGTTTGGCTGGTTCTGGGTTGGCTTTTATTTAGTAGAACAAAATGAATTGGTATTAGGCCCTTTTCAAGGACCAGTTGCTTGTACCAGAATTCAAAAAGGCAGAGGTGTTTGTGGTACCAGTTGGGCTGAAGCCAAAACATTGATTGTGCCTGATGTTGAGCAATTCCCAGGGCATATCGCCTGCAGCAGTTTGTCTAAGTCTGAGATAGTAGTGCCATTGTTGCAAGATGGCGTTGTATGGGGCGTATTAGATGTAGACAGCAGCGAGTACAATCAATTTGATACAACTGACCAACAATATTTAGAATCAATTGTGGCCATTTTAAACCACCATTAAATCAGTCGTCTCTTGATTGGTCGGGCCCTCTTTTGTGCATTTAGTCAAAAAAATGTACCTTTGCAGTATTCATATACTCTCTCGGTTAGACTGGCATCTACTTCAGTGACAAGGTAATCCCATCAATAGTTAGGTTATATAGCACTTGTTTTTTCAAGTGTTCACTTAAATCACATCACGTGTTATTCAAAGATTTAAAATTAATTGAGCCCATCTTGAAGGCGCTCGAAACAGAAGGTTACACAGAACCAACTCCTATTCAAGAACAAGCCATTCCTTTGGCATTAGCAGGAAACGATTTATTGGGTTGCGCCCAAACAGGTACTGGCAAAACAGCAGCATTTGCCATTCCAATTTTACAATTGGTTTGTCAATCACAAATTGGCGGCAACTATAGCAAAGGCATTAAAGCCTTGGTATTAACCCCTACCAGAGAATTGGCCATTCAGATTGATGAAAGTTTTGCAGCCTACGGTAAAAACCTCCGATTAAAACATCAGGTTATTTTTGGCGGTGTGTCTCAGGTTCATCAAGTAAATGCACTAAGAAACGGCATCGATATTTTGGTTGCTACACCAGGCAGATTACTCGACCTCATGCAACAAGGTCATATTCGTTTGCACGATATTCAATTCTTTGTTTTAGACGAAGCCGATCGCATGTTAGACATGGGATTCATCAACGATGTAAAGAAAATTGTGGCCAAACTGCCCGCTAAAAAACAAACCTTGTTTTTTTCTGCAACCATGCCACCAGAAATTGAGAAATTATCTGCTACGCTTCTGCACAATCCTTCAAAAGTTGAAGTCACGCCTGTGTCTTCAACGGTAGAAAAAATTGAACAAGCCGTTTATTATGTAGAGAAAGAACACAAAAAACATTTGCTCAATGAACTACTAAAAGACCAACAAATTCAAACTGCTTTGGTATTTACCAGAACCAAACATGGGGCTGATAAAGTGGTTAAAGATTTAACCAAACAAGGCATTACAGCTGAAGCAATTCATGGCAACAAATCGCAAAATGCCAGACAACGCGCACTCACAAATTTTAAAGCTGGTGCTACACGTATTTTGGTAGCAACTGATATTGCAGCAAGAGGTATTGATATCGATTTGTTATCGCATGTATTCAACTATGAATTGCCCAATGTACCAGAAACTTATGTACATCGCATAGGCAGAACCGGCAGAGCCGGTGCAAGTGGAATGGCTGTATCATTTTGTGATGCAGAAGAAAGGGCCTATTTAAAAGATATTCAGAAATTAATCAAAATACAGTTACCAGTGGTAACTGATCACGCTTATCATTCTGAATCGCCAAGCGTATCAACCGTAAAAATGCCTGAACGCCATAGAAGGCCTCAACAAAGAAATATACAAAGAAAATTCAGCTATCATAAGTCGGCCACTAGCCGGGGTTAATAGTTGACAGATGACTGATAATGCTTAATTTGTACACATGATTAAGCATTATCTTTTTTTGTGCGCAGTCCTGTTTCAAATGTTCTTTGGGTTGAATACCATTGCAGCACAAACCAATACCCGCCATTATTTTCCGCCTGCACATCAATGGGAAAAAAGAAGTCCAGAAAGCTTGGGGCTGTCTAATGTAGCCATTGCCAAAGCCATTGAAATCGCCCAACAGTCGGCGTCTTCCAATCCACGCAGTATGGAAGAAAATCATTACAAAACCTTTGGCAAAGAACCCTTTGGCGAAGCCATTGGTCCATTTGAAGACCGAGGAGATCAAACCGGCATCATTGTTTACAAAGGCTACAAAATAGCAGAATGGGGCAATCCCTATAAATGCGATATGACCCATAGCGTCACTAAGAGTTTTATTACATCGTTAACAGGATTAGCAGTGGATCGTAAAATGATTCGATCTGTTAAAGATTTGGTAGGGCCTTATATTCCCCCTATTGAATTGTATCAACCCACTATGGTGTCGAAGCCTGCAACGCAATTCAATCAACCAGAATTATTACATCTGTTTCAAACACCCCATAATCAAACCATCACTTGGGAATCGATGCTGCAACAAACAAGTGATTGGGAAGGTGTGCTTTGGGGTAAACCAGATTGGGCTGATAGGCCAGACCCAGATCCTAAAAAATGGTTGAATAAGCCTAGGGAAATACCTGGTGCTGTATATGAATACAATGACGTGCGTGTTAATGTTTTGGCATTGGCATTAACCAGTGTATTTAGAAAACCTTTGCCACAAGTGTTAAAGGAATCAATTATGGATCCCATTGGTGCGTCAAATACCTGGAGATGGACGGGGTACAGAAACGCGTGGATTGTGCTTGATGGCCAAGCTGTACAATCGGTCAGTGGCGGAGGGCATTGGGGAGGCGGCATGTTTATTCACGCAGAAGATATGGCCAGATTCGGTTTGTTGACCCTGCACAATGGCATATGGAATCAACAAGTGATTCTTTCAGCAGATTGGTTAAAACAAGCCAGAACACCCGGGAATGCCAATAAATCCTATGGTTTCATGAACTTCTTTTTAAATACAGATCGACAATTCTTGCCGGCTGCGCCTGCAACAGCCTATTCACATCTTGGCAATGGCAATAATGTCATTTATGTAGACCCTGAACATGAATTGGTGGTTGTTTTAAGATGGGTCAATCAAAAAGGGATGAATGAGACCATTGAAGCCATTTTAAATGCATTCAAAAAATAATAAAATTTCGTCAAATGACGATTTATTTTTATTTTAAATTTGGTGTAGCATAAATACCTACTTTTAGGTAACTGCACCCCCCGTATCCAACTCATGACCATGATCAACCCTACTCATGAAGCCATTGAAAGCTTAGAAGCGCAAAATAAAAAATTGCTTAAAACGCAGTATGCGCTTGAAAAAAAAGTGAGTCAGCTCAAAGATTTTGCAGGCATCATTACACATGATGTGAGGGGTCCGGCACACAATATTTCTAAGATGCTGGAAATGTATGAGAGCACCAATGATCCGGAGCTGAAAAAAGCATCGATGGATTATTTAAAAAAAATCAGCAAAGACCTTACCAACAATTTGAATGAATTGATTCAAATATTGCAGATTCACTTAGAAAAAGATATCCCGGCTTCTGATTGTGTATTTGAAGAAATTATTGACAGTGTCATTTTACAATTACAGGATGTTATTCAACAGAAAACAGCCCGCATCACTATGGATATTGGGGTTTCACAGATTGTATACCCAAGGGTGTATCTGCAAAGCATCATCTATAATTTGTTGAGTAATAGTTTAAAATATACCAAGATCAATATTCCACCGGTGATTCATATCACTACCTATTCATCAGAAGGTTGTACTTTTTTAAGTGTGAACGACAATGGACTTGGCATTGATATGACCAAATTTGGCCACTTGTTATTCAAATTTCAAAAGAGTTTTCATAGTGGATTTGATAGCAAAGGCATTGGACTGTACCTGATCAAAAACCAAATTGAAGAACAAGGCGGTGCAATTACTTGCAGCAGTGAACCGCAAATTGGCACTAAATTTACTGTACGATTTTAAATAAATCCCCTTATTTTTGCCGTCCAAAATGCGGATGTGGCGAAATTGGCAGACGCACTAGACTTAGGATCTAGCGCCGCGAGGCATGTAGGTTCGACCCCTATCATCCGCACCAAACCACCTTTTTAGGTGGTTTTTTTGTGCGAAACCCCTACCTTTGCAGCCCAATTTTAAGTTTATAAAACACCTATATGGCTACAATTACCAGAGAAAACATCGGCTTACTCAATGATAAGCTAACCGTAACCCTTTCTAAGGAAGATTATTTGAAAGGTTTTGAAGACAGTTTAAAGAAATATGCCAAAACAGCCAATATACCAGGTTTTAGAAAAGGCATGGTTCCAACTGGCTTGGTAAAAAAAATGTATGGTCAGGGTGTATTTTCTGATGAAGTACTTCGCAAAGTAGAGCAAGAAATGAATGCTTATATGGCTAAGGAGCAAATTGACATTTTTGCCCAACCATTGCCATTAGAAAATGATGCACAGAAATTGGACATGAACAATCCGGTTGATTATGCATTCTCTTTTGAAGTTGGATTAAAGCCCAACTTTGATATTGACCTCGCTAAGTTTACAGGCACACGATATGTTGTAACGGTTACAGATGAGATGATCAATGATGAAGTGGCCAGATTACAAACACGTTTTGGAAAAATGACCGAGCCTGAAACGGTAACCAATGAAGACAATGTGTTGAATGTTACATTTGTAGAAACAGACGCAAATGGTCAAACCATTGAAAATGGCATCAGTAAAGACAACTCAGTATTGGTCAAATACTTTGCACCGGCTTTCCGCGGTCAATTAATGGGAAAGAAAAAAGACGATGTGGTAGCGTTACAAATCAGCCAAGCATTTGAAGACAAAGAAGCAGAAACCATCTTAGCAGATCTTGGACTAACCAAAGATGATGCTGATAAATATTTTAATGTATTGATTA
>JAIXYL010000117.1 GCA_027490265.1 Sediminibacterium sp. | reverse complement strand
TTGTTTCTGCTGCAACAGTTGGAACAGACTACCTTGCACCTTTTGCTTCTCAAACACAAAATTTTATTTTCGCCGCACCTTCTGGCGCAAATGGAACACCATCTTTTAGAGCCATTACAACTGCCGACATCCCAACACTCAACCAAAATACAACAGGTTCAGCTGGATCAGTTACTAATACCATAACATTTAATAATGGAGGAACTGGGGATGCTTCAGGTACAACATTTAATGGCGCAGCTGCTAGAACAATTTCATACAACAGCGTTGGTGCTTCACCATTAGCTGGTTCAACTTCGCTTACAACAACAGGAACAATAACAACAGGAACATGGAATGCTAACATAATTCCAGGAGAATTTGGCGGAACAGGTGTTGCAAATATTGGAAGAACAATTACACTTGGGGGTAATTTAACAACATCTGGTGCATTTGCAACGACACTTACTTCTACTGCTGCTACAAACGTAACATTGCCAACAACTGGCACACTTGCTACACTTGCTGAGACTGAAACATTTACTAATAAAACATTAACAAGCCCAACAATCAATACTCCTGCAATTAACTATACGAATGCAACAGGTATTACAGCAGTTGCAAATACACAGGGCACTACCCCTTTAACAAATGATTTAAATATCATTACAACTTCATCTTCTCCTTCAGCTGTTACTTTACCAACAGCAATTGCAGGTAGAAGAATTACAATTGTAAATAGAGGTGCAAATGCTATCAATGTTTTTCCTGCACTAGGTGCTCAAATTGATGGGCTTGGTTCTAATAACTTCTATTCAAGCATACCAGCTTCAGGATATTTAGAGTTTTATGCAACATCGACAACACAATGGTATTCATCAATAAATTTAACAACTAATTCACAATGGAATTTAACTGGCAATGGTGGCACTAATGAAGTAACTGATTTTATTGGTACTACTGATGCAAGATCATTAAGATTTAGGGTGAACTCAACATTTGCTGGTCAATTACATCATAATATAGCTGTTGCAAATACAAGTTTTGGATTTCAAACGAATTCTGTAAATATAACAGCTATAAGAAATTCAGCATTTGGATTTAATGCACTTTCATCATTAACCACTGGATCACAAAATTCAGCATTTGGAGCATTTGCTTTAGGCTCAAACAATGCCGGCCTTGACAATACTGCGATGGGACAAGGCGCATTAGCCCTTAATCAAGGGGGTAATAACAATACTGGTATAGGGCAAGGTGCATTAGCAAACAATGTTGACGCATTAAGTAATACTGCTTTAGGACATGCATCATTAAATCAAAATAACGGTGCAGGTGCAATTAATAATACTGCAGTTGGTAAATCTGCTTTAGAACTGAATACAAATGGTTTAAATAATACAGCTGTGGGCCATAATGCTTTAACTGCGAATCTTAGTGGTAGCCGTAACGCAGCACTAGGACAAAATAGCTTAAGCACCTCTACTGGTAATGATAATGTTGGAATTGGTTTCAACGCTTTAGTAAGTGCTGGAACAGCCAATTCGATTGCCATAGGAAGTGGCTCAAGTGTTACTGCTGATAATGCTGTTGCAATTGGAAGTGGCGCTGCAAATGCTACAACAAACTCAATTTTATTAGGCGGCTCCTCTAATGTTTCTGTAAGAGCAACAGGCTCAATGAATTCGCCCAAATTTATTGGGAATAGTGGCACCCCTACCATTACAGGCATAACAGGATTTGCTGGCACAACACCAACCATTTCAGTAGTTGGCAACGATGCTGCTGGAGTAATTTCATTTCAAGTTGGAACAGCACCTACTACAGCAGTAGCAGGTGGATCAATACTATTTGAATTAACATTTAATTCAGCATATCTTACAATACCTGTAGTATTAATAAACGTAGTTAAGACAGGTGGAGTTGGTATAGGTGGTACTACTGATATTTATGTTACACCAAGCACAACTGCTTTAGATAAGTTTATTCTAACCCTCAGAGAAGGTATTACTGCAAATAACACTTATGAAATCGCCTACCACGTAATCGGACGCCAATAAAAATTTGTCTAATTAAAAAATTAATGTAACTTTTATGTAGAAACAATATCCAATAGTCCTGCATGGTAGTATGCAGCCTTACGTGATGATGCCTAAACCATTAATACCAATAACGTGCTAGTAACTAATCAAGAGTTAATAGCCCTCTTGCCTGAGTTTATTTTAAATTCAGAAAATTATTACTTAGTAGTCATTAATGAGAGAGGTTTATACAGTTTTGTAAATGATGCATTCAAAAAAAGGTTTTCATTTTTAAAAGACGATTTTATTAATCAACCGGCTACTATTGGGGTACATCCGGATGATTTTGATCAATGTAATTTAATTGCTTATCAATGTTCGCAAAACCCAGGCAAAGTGTATCCTGCGCAAGTGCGCAAGCCTGAAGATTTAAAGGGCAATTATTTTTGGACCAATTGGGAGTTTTCGCTTTTAAGAAATAATGATGGCGAGCACTTGGGTATTCTCTGCATTGGTCACGATATTACCGAATCTGAGAAAGCCAGTAGAAATGCCAAACTGTTTGCACAAAAAGTAGACACCATCATCGAAGAAATTACCGATGGATTTATAGCGCTTAGTAGAGAATGGATTTGTTTGAAAATGAATCAAGTAGCCGCTGATCATTTAAATGTATCAAGAGATACGCAACTTGGACAGCCCATTTGGCAAGCTTTACCGGATAATCCCAGTTACCAATATCCTGCTGCTTTTCGCAAAGCGATGAATGAAAATACGTCCATCACTTTTGAAGAATACAGACGAGACTTGCACAAATGGTTCAGCATTGTTTGCTATCCGTCTACTGAGGGATTAACCATTTTTGTTAAGGACATTTCTAAAGAAAAATTCACGCAAAAAAAGCTATCGCATTCCGAAACCATGCTCAGGGCTTTGTACGACAGCACCAGCGAAGCCAGTACCTTTATTGATACCGATTTGCGGATTCAGTTTTCGAATAAACTGGCCAAACAAATTTGCAAAAATATTTTTGGTGCCGAACCTGAATTGGGCGATTGCGTGTTAGACTTTATCATCCCTGATTATAAAGAAGAATTTAAAGACTATTATCAAAGGGTGTTAAACGGAGAATCCATTTACAAAGAAAAAGAGTATTTGGGTTTCTGGTGGGCTTTTTCGCTGTTTCCAGTTTATGACCACAATAATCAAATTGTGGGTATTTCAGATAACGTGAAAGACATTTCTACCAGAAAAGAGAATGAAGTAACCATGCTAAAACAATATGAAACTTTAAAAAGAATTGCATGGCTGCAATCGCATGAAGTTAGAAGACCCATCACCAATATCATGGGCTTGTATCATATTTTAAAAGCGGCTGATAAAAATACGCCTGAAGAAAACCAACAGTATCTAGACCACCTACTTGATTCGACCAAAGAACTGGATGAAATCATTCACAAGATTGTTAGAAACGCTTAAAAAACAAATGCACCCCTCTTTCGAGGCGTGCATTGTCCTTCTTTGTTAAAACCAAACCAACAAAAATTGTAAAACTATAAAACCAGAGAGGGGTTATTTTTTCTTAGATCCACCAAAGCTGAATCCAAGTGATACATTCAATTAATTATTTCTCCAAGTTTCGCCTGGTACGTTTGATAAATTGGTTAAACCAGCTAAATAATTGGCACTTACAAACAAACCATTTTTAAATTCCCAACCAGTTAAAAAATTCAAGCCTAAATCCATTTTTTTAATTTGACCTGGATTTTTTCCAAATTCAAAATCAAAGTTTTCAGTAGGATCATCATGGGCTCTCAATCCACCAGATAGGTTAATCCCTAAGTTTGGACCACCACCAATAAAGAAGCCACCATTTGAACGGTACAATGCATTTACGGGGATATCTATTACATTGAACTGAAGCTTATCAGAATGGCCAGCATGTGCAATTGCCAATCCTTTTCTGTTGTAATTCAACTGGGGTTGTAATGACCAATGTTTGCCAACTGAAAATTCTGCAAAAGCACCAAATCCAATACCAGATAAGGTTTTACCTTCTTCTTTAATCTCAGGATCATTTGAAGACACGCTACCAGCATTGTAGCCAATTTTAACACCAAACTTTGTTTGTGCAGATACTATTCCGCCACTTACAAACAACACAAGAATCAATAGTAGTTTTTTCATATCAATTTATTTTTTGAGACTACAAAACTAGTATAAATGAATCACTGTTGCAAATAAATTGCAATATTATTGCAATTTTATAGGAATATTTAAGTCGATATCGCTGTGGCCTACGGTGGGTGAATCGTTAGGCCCTTTGATACCCGCTGGCTTATGCATCACTTTAAATCGGAGGCTACCAGTAGCTGCGGTACCTACTACCCAAGTAGAGTTTAATCCCACGGGATAATTATTGCGATCCTTATCGTTTTTGGTAATGGTTAGGGTAACACCTGTTGGTATAAAAAACAATTCGTGCGAACTGGCTTGGCTAGAAATAGTTGATGTGATGTCTTTTTCAACCCCATTCACTAAATTAATCGTCTTCACATTCAATGTATAAGTAGCACCTGCCGCCAACTTAATCGTATCGATTCTACTGGGTGGATTGCCCCCATCGCCATCAGGATCTTCCATCACAAAACTTAATGGACCGCCTGATCCGCCTGTGTAGGTAAATACAATTTTATTGACTGATTCGTGTTCATTTTCATCTGCAGGTGTGGCTGTTTTTTTACATGACACGATACTGCTTAATACCAACGCTGCTACTAGCATCTTTTTCATACTACAATGGAATTTTTACCCGCAAAACCAATGATCGGCCTACTTCATCATTAAAATACCTAAACCGATTCATATAATCTCTGTACTGGGTATTCAAGGAATTTAATACACTCAATCCAAAGGTAGTACTTTTTCCATAAATCTGTAACGTTGTTGCAAATTCAATATTCAGTAAATTATAGGCGGGTGGTGGTGGCAAATAATCGGTAAAACCTGCTGAAACCCGGGTTTGGCGCATGACTTGTATCCATTTAAGTTGAACATAGCTGTTGCGCATGCGTCGATTGCTAAAATTATACGTGAGGTCGTATTCAAAACGGTTGGCGGGCATCTGCAACAACCAGTCTTGCCTTACCCGATCTCTGGCAAATAAGATGGCGGCTTTAATCCCTCCGGTAAAATGCTGATTGAATATTTTTTGTACACTGATATCTGTTCCTGCTAATAGTGCATTGGTTTGTATATACTTAAAGGTTGGATATGCCCCTCTCAATGTTAGGGTTGGCGGCAAAGTGGGTACCAGATTGATAAAATCATCAATCAAATTGTAGTACACACTGACGTCAATATTCCAACTGCTATCGGGCTCGTATTTCAGTTGTGCTGAAAAATTATAGGCTTTCTCACTTTTTAATGTTGAATCGCCTATTTCAAAACTGGCTGATCCATGGTGCAAACCATTCACAAATAATTCATTCACTTGTGGTGCTCTCCAAGCCATTGCCGCATTCAACAACAAACGCAAATCGCGATTGATTTTATAAGTAGCCCCTACTGATGCAGATATATTATTGAATCGTTGTTCTAAACTGCGGATTTGATTGTTTTGATTTCTAAAAGTGGTGAGTGTTTTGTAATCGTATCGTAAGCCTGTTTCAAATAACCATGATGGTGTATTCCATTTTCTAATGGCATAGGCCGATAAATTGGTTGACTTAAAATTGGGAATAAAAAATCGACTGCCGCTCCAAACATTTTCTTGCAATGTGCCTGTAACCCCTGCCAATAGTTGACTGGGCTTGCCTTCATTTTGTTCTACAGATAGATCTAACATGGTAGTACCGATATTCAAATCAAGCTCTGGTCTATTGGTGATGATGGCTCTATCGTATTCTTTGCGAATATTCTCCTGTCTTGATAAAACAATATTGAGCTTATACCAATCATTGAGTTTGTAAATGGTTTTAGACTTCAATAAAAAATGACTCACTTCTTGTCGCGGTCTGTCTATATCGTAGGAGAATGCATCAATATTTTGTAATGGCTTATCACTTTGAATGGCTGTTTGTAAATCGGTTAAGTTGCCAATATGCGAGCCGGTAAATATGCCTAAGTCGGTATTGAATGCAGATAAAAACAATTCAGTTGTCCAGCGCTTTTGGCGGTACACCAAGGTTGCAGCATAATTGAATTCTTTTACGCCTGTATTCCATAACCAATAATTAGGCGTTTGGCTATTGCCGCCGCGTTTATAAGTTGCTTGCAATCGCCAACTCAGTGCAGGGATTTTTTTAAGCGTCTGTTGCACCATACCATTCAATACATACATGCGATTGTTTTGAAAATAGGCTGCATTCAATTCGCCGTTCGTACCTGGTGTTTCAGGCAATGCTCTGGGCTCTACCAATACAGCTCCTCCAATGGCATCACTGCCATACCTTAATGCCCCTGCACCTTTTAACACCACAAACTTATCTGCTGTAAACGGATCAATTTCTGGTGCGTGTTCACTCCCCCATTGTTGACCCTCTTGTCGCACACCATTGTTCAAAATTAAAATGCGTTGACTGTGTAAGCCATGAATCACTGGTTTAAAAATGGTACTGCCTGTTTGTAATACAGTAACCCCATTCACCCGTTGCAATACTTCACCCAATGTTTGTCCGCGGGTTTGGTTGATGTCTTTTTCACTAATGGTTTGCTTGATGGTATTTTGATTGGCATCTCGCTTGGCATTCACCGTCACTTCATCTAAACTGGTATTTTCATCAAAGAGGTTGAAGTTAAGCGTGTATGTGCCCGACAGCGCAACTTCCCGTTCTTGTAGCAATTTGTTTTGATCGTATAATGTTACCGTATAGGTTTGACGACACAACTGTGTAATGCTGTAACTACCAGAGCTATCGGTCGTGGTTCTGAAATTGCCTGGATTAACCACGATGGTTAAACCTGCTTTGGGTTTTTGGTTGCTGGATTGTTTCACCATACCTGTAAGGGTATAGTTACAAGACTGGCCTGCTAATTCTGTATTGAATAAAAGCGTAATTAAAAAAATAGAGACCAAACCAAACCGATACTTTGTAAACATGAACCATCTATTAATCAAGTGCACAAAGTTGGGCTTTTTTACCAAGAATTACAGCATTGTTGCAAAAATTCGTGAAAGGCCCTGTTTATCGCACTTTCAGCATGGGTCGTACTTGTTGTACTGCCAAATTTTGAAACCTTGCATAATAAACACCTGTTGGTAAAAAGCCACTGTTAAATGTAACGGTGTATGTGCCTGCAGCATACTCTTTATCAGTGAGTACTGCTAATACTCTGCCCGATGTATCAAGGATTTGAATTAATGTATGGCCACCTGCCGTTTTGAATGTGATAAGCGTACTTGATGTAAATGGATTTGGATAGTTGCTCACCAATTGCTCTGTTGCCAATGGTTGTGGTCTTTGACATGCTGCACCACTTACCAATGGTAGGTTCTGGTAATTCTTCAGCATGATCTGTTGCAAATCTTTATCGTCTACGCAAAGCCAATTATTCAATAAGGTTGAATACACTGATCTGAAATCGTATTGAAACGGCACGTTATCACCCACGCCCACACTTGAACCAAAATTGGGTGTATTACCCGTAACACCACCAATCACTTGTTTGCCAAATACAATAACGGGTGCGGCTGCGCCGTGATCGGTGCCGCTACTGCCATTGCTTCTGATGCGTCTTCCAAACTCAGAGAACGTCATGCCCACTACTTTATCTTCAACACCTAAAAATGCTAAGTCTGTTTGAAACGCTTTGATGGCATCGCTCACTCTGGCCAATAATGTGGCATGTGCGCCTGTTGTTGTATCAGCTGCATTCACTTGTGAAGCATGTGTATCAAACCCGCCTGTACTTACCATGTACACCCTTGTTTGTAAACCACCTTTGATTAAGCGTGCAACAATTTTTAATTGGTCGCCCAATGAATTATTGGTTGGATAGGTAGTTTGTGTTGGCACTTTTGCAGCCGCATCTTTAATCACCGTAGCATACTGTTGTGTTTGCTGTGTGATTTGTCTGATATAGGTTAATTCTTTTCCTGCTGGTGTTGCTGGCGCTGGATCTTGCACACCATTAATCAGATTGTAAAAATTACTGGTGTTGCTGATGCTCATGGCCATATTCACTGCTGGCCCTTGCATGGTAAGGGATGTAGCCGATCCAATTTGAATAGCCAATGGATCTTTCATATTGGCATTTGGATAACCCGTTGGGAAATTAGGATACTGATAATCTAAATAGCGGCCTGCCCATCCACTGTTCACGACTGCGTTTGAATCGCTCGCACTCATCCAAATATCAGTTGCTCTAAAATGCGAGAAGCTTGGTTGCGGATACCCAACTGATTGAATGATGTTGACTTTACCCTCATTGTACAAACTTTGCAAGCCTGTCATGGCTGGATGCAAACCTGCTTTGTCTACGCCAGTTAGTTTCAACACTTTATTTTCTGGAATAAATATATTGGGTCTGGCATTGGCGTAATTGGCAAAATTTTCAATTGGGATAATGGTATTTAATCCATCGTTTCCACCATTCAATTGTATGATGACCAAAATATGATCATTGGCTTCTGCTTGCATTTGCAAAGCCTTTGCAAATACGGATGATGCACCAAATGCTTTGAATGAAAATCCACTCACCAAAGAGGGCAGCAGTATACCAGCTGGTACGGTATTTTTTAAAAAGTGTCTCCTTTTCATAAAATGGATTTTAAGCAAGTTGGTATTCGGCCAGGTTCATTAAATATTTGATGAGGTCGCGTATTTTATTGCGCACTGTGGTAGTATTGGATGTATTGTTGGGTGTGCTGATAAACAAATTCCAAGCATCGGTCCAATAATGATCACTACTTTGACCACTCAATAATATGTCTCTTTTTAATTGGGCTTTGGATGCATCTGAAATATCCAATCTAAACAGATGTGCTGTCAATTCATTGATCAATACGTTTGGATCGGCGGGATTACTAAAGGTTCGCACCAACGCCACTCCGTCTATTTGTATGCGATTGCCGCTAAAACTGTAGCCACTCACAATCATGGTATCTGTAAACTGATTGCGTTTGGGTAGTGTATCACTATTGATCCAAATTTGATAAAATTGGGGTTCTTGATAATACGCTTTCCATCCACTCACATCTGGTGGATCGCCTATATTCTGTTGCATATTGCTGACCCAACTCACCATATAATTCCAATGTCCATAATTGGTAAGATAGTTGGTACTTGGCGGAAATTGAATGCTGTATTCTCTACACAACCCTACGACTAAATCTACTGGACTCTTGATTTGACAACCCCGTGACAACACATCAAAAAAATGTTCGCTCTGCAATAAAGCTTGTAAAACAGGTTTGATTTCGTAGTTATTGGTTCTAAATATATTGGCCAACGGTACGATGATATTGGCTTCTACTGATGCATCAATATCATAGTATACAAACCATCTGTAAATTCTTCTGCAAAGGTATTTGGCAACTTCTTGCACATTAAAAATCATGTTCAATAAATCATCCAATTCTGCATCACCAGCTGTTGCGCCTGTTCTTCCTGCGATCACCGTATTGTTGTAAAACGATGAAAAGGCTTTGGCATTTGTATCGTGTCTGGTAGGATCAAAAAACGAAGTCATGGTGGTATTGTTGTTCCGCCAGCCGGTTAAAACCCTTGCTGCTGCTTTAACGTCGGCCTCCGTATACAATGAGTCAGGTCCCTTCCCACAACAAAATAATTCTTGTATTTCTCTGGCATAGTTTTCATCTGGCGCAGTGCGCGTATTTAACTGCCCATTCAAATACACCAACATCGCTGAATCAATCGTGACTGCTCTGGTAAGCGTTTTAAAATTGCCCAGTGCATGTGTTCGCAACAATTGGTGATGTCGATACACATACTGCGCATTACCAATATCGTTGGTTTCTGTTGCAAAATGGTTATGCCAGAACAAAGTCATTTTTTCTAGGATCG
>JAIXYL010000118.1 GCA_027490265.1 Sediminibacterium sp. | reverse complement strand
TATTTTGTAGCCGATGGTGGCAGTGCAAGACCCATCAGTCATGTGCAAGTAAAAGATGGCAAGATTCATTTCAGCATTCCCTCACAGTGGGATCGTTTAGACAAATACATGGAATTTGATGCCGTGCTTGAAAACGATCAATTAAAAGGCACCATCACACAGAGTTATGGCAAAGTGCATGCATTCACTGGTGAGCGCGCGCCTTTATTAAAAAGAGACAAAGCACCTGTTTGGGGCAAACCCATTAATTTATTGAGTGGCAAGGGCATTGAAGGTTGGCATGCAGATCGGAACAACAATCAGTGGGTTAATATCAATGGTGTATTAACCAGCCCTAAAAGTGGTGCCAATATTATAACCGATCAACAATTTGAAGATTTCAAATTGCATATTGAATTCAGATATCCTGCTGGCAGCAACAGTGGTGTCTATTTAAGAGGTCGTTACGAAGTTCAAGTAGAAGATAATGTGGGCAAAGAACCCAGCTCTACTTATTTTGGTGGCGTGTACGGGTTTTTAACACCCAATGAAATGGCGGCTAAAGCACCAGGCGAATGGCAAACCTACGACATCACATTAATTGGCAGACGCGTGACTGTTGTTGCCAATGGCAAAGCCATTATTGTTGATCAAATTATTCCAGGGATTACAGGCGGCGCACTCAATAGCAAAGAAGGGGAACCTGGTCCCATCATGTTACAAGGTGATCATGGGCCAATTGAGTACAGAAATATCATCATCACGCCTGCTAAAAAATAACCACTATGCAGGCTGCTCAAATTTTTTCTATTTGTAATCAAGTGATTTTATTGGGATGGATCTTGTTGATTTTTCTACCCAATTGGAAATACACGCAACCCATTATTTTAAATGGATTATTGGTATTGTTTGCAGGCATTTATGCATTCATGATTATCAAAGACATTGGCAATTTTAATCCGCAAAGTTTCAGCAGTTTGGCCAATGTGAAAGCGCTTTTTCAAAATGATGATGCAGTTGCTGCCGGTTGGATTCATTATTTGGCTTTTGATTTATTTGTGGGGACTTATATCGTTAAAAAATCCAAAGAAATAGGCCTTTCTAGAGTTTTATACACCATTACACTGCCGTTTACTTTTATGTTTGGTCCTATGGGTTATTTATTGTTTGTCATTTTTAAGACCATCAAAACAAAAACCTTGAATGAAACTCGTTAAAACCATTTTTGAAAGGAATAAACTCTTGGCTTATGCCGGACTTTTTAGTTTATGCTTAGCCATTTTATTAAGTATTTATGCTCCTTTTAATAGTGTAGAAGTGCTTGGCTTGAATTCAATGATTAAGCCAATTAAATTCTGTTTAAGCATTTGGATCTATCAATGGACCATGGCCTATTTATTGTTTTATGTCAACAATCAGCAAAGGGTTAAATGGTATGCTTATTTGTCTGTTTTTGTAATGGTTTTTGAATTGAGCGTCATTATTGGTCAAGCATTTTTAGGGGGGCTCTCGCATTTTAATCAAACCGCTTCTATTGGAGGTATTTTGTATGCACTGATGGGTGTATTCATTGTTTGGTTAACCACTGCCACATTGGTTTTAACCCTGCGCTTTATTTTTCAAAAAACGGTTAGTATTCCTGCACCATTTGCTTTATCTATTAAAATTGGTTTATGCTTATTTGTAGTCTTTAGTTTTTTTGGTGGATACATGAGTGTGTTGAATACACATCATGTGGGCGGAAAAATGGGCGAAGCGGGTTTGCCTCTTTTAAATTGGAGTACATTATACGGCGATTTACGCGTGGCGCATTTCTTTGGTATACATGCATTACAAGTCATTCCATTCGCAGGATATTTTATTACTGAAAAAATCAAAGAAGAGCGCAAAGCTAAAATGTATGTTTGGATAATCGCTTTACTATACTTTGCTTTCGTAACTGCTTTGGCTGCTCAGTCTTTATTGGGCATTCCTTTTATTTAAATTCATCGCATGAAAAAATTGGTCATTGTTGGATTGGTTATTGGATTCATTCAATATAGTTCTCCCATTGTTGCGCAAAAGCCTACCAAAAAAAACGATACTGAATTACCGCCTCCAAATGGAAAACTCATCATTGTAGGCGGTGGTACTATGCCCGATACCATGTATCAGTTGTTTGCAAAATTCATTGGTGGTAAAGACCAATCCGTTGTAGTAATCCCTACAGCAACCAATGATTCTGCCATCATGGTCGGCGCACATTTAAACCGTTTTAAAAAAGAAGGCTTTACTAATTTAACCACGGTACATGCCCGAACCAAAGAAGCAGCTGATGCGCCCGAGCTGATTAAAGCCATTGAAGCAGCCAAGGGCATTTATTTTTCAGGGGGCGATCAAAGCCGCATTGCAGAAGCATTTCAGGGCACTCATGCACAAGGTGCCATGATAAAGGCATTGTATAATGGTGCGGTATTCATGGGCACTTCTGCAGGCGCAACCATTATGGGTACATTGTTGGTGGGGGGTGATGCCAGAAAAGATTTGACCAAACCTTATTCTTTTCCTCCTGCATTAGGTTTTTTACGAAATTCTGCAATTGACCAACACGTCTTGGCCAGAAATAGACAGTTCGATTTAATTCCCGTGATTGAGCAGTATCCACATTTATTGGGTATTGGGATTGATGAGTCTACCGCAATTGTAGTGGAAGGCAATCAATTTAGTGTACTTGGCAAATCTTATGTAATGGTGTATGATGCAAAAGACTGGGAAGCACAAAAAAAGCAGTGGGGCCGCGTGTTGAAACCATTTATGATGTTGGCTCAACCGCAACGCTACGATTTGATTCAACGAAAACTGATTCGATAAACCTATTGATGGTGGTTGGTTTAATTGGATGATGTTGCCAGATCAACCGCTATTTTCGCCCCCAATGCTGCATTGTGTTTGATGAGTGCAATATTGGCTTCTAAGCTTTCGCCCTTTGTATGGTCTGCAATATATTTTAATAAAAATGGGGTGATGTCTTTACCTATAACGCCTGCACGTTTTGCGGCATCTAACGCCAATATTATATGTTCTTCCATTTCATCAGTGGCAATCGCTTGTTCAGCGGGTATCGGATTGGCAATCAGCACTGATCCCCTCAAACCCATATCCCACTTCACTTTCAATAGATCAGCAATTTCTTTTGAACTGTTCAATTGCATGGGGCTGTTAAAGCCACTATTGGTTGAATAAAAACTAGGGAATGCCAACTGTCCATAAGTCACTACTGGGATACCCATGGTTTCTAAATATTCCAAAGTCAATCCAATATCTAAAATTGATTTGACACCTGCGGATACTACTGCTACATTGGTTTCTGCCATTTCTGTTAGATCTGCCGAAATATCCATATTGGTGGCTGCGCCTCTGTGCACACCGCCAATGCCACCCGTAACAAATACGGAAATGCCCGCCATAGCTGCAATACGCATGGTAGCTGCCACAGTGGTTGCTCCATACAAACCCTGACTCACCACATAAGGCAAATCTCTTAAACTGACTTTCACAATATTGTTGGCCTGTCCAAAATAATCCAAGACTTCATTGGTTAAGCCAACCGTACACACGCCTTTAATCACCGCAATGGTAGCAGGGATGGCTCCATGGTCTCTCACAATTTGTTCAACCGCTTTTGCCGTTTCAATATTCTGTGGGTAAGGCATACCATGTGAGATAATGGTACTCTCGAGTGCTACAACCGGTATGCCATTTTTTATAGCATTGGCTACTTCTGGATGAATATTGAGGGCGTTAAATGTCATTTGATATATTGATTAATCTGGGTAATAAGTAGCTACTCTGTCCAACAAAGC
>JAIXYL010000127.1 GCA_027490265.1 Sediminibacterium sp. | reverse complement strand
TACTTTCTGTAAATAGGTGTGCGTTTAAGTAAGTACTGAAGTGTAATTTTATAAGCGTCGGTAGAACTCCAAAATGAATCATGATTTTGGCTGAAAGTACTTTCGCCTTTATCATTGAATACATTCATTGTAACACTTGTTTTATAATTTTGTGTTGAAGTAGAAAAAGTGGATGAATTTGCTCTACCAGAACTTCCAAAAATTGATCCTACAGAACCTTTATTGTTATCGCTGTTATTTTTGTAACTGCCACTTGAAGTTTGAATATTATTAGCTGTTGTTTTATTTTGAGTAATGGTACCCTGAAGAATATATTCAACACCTAGAATATTACATAGTTCTCCCATAGTAAATCCACGGATATTATTATTTGAAACCCCTGCTTTAATTAATAAGGCATTGGTTGTAGTAGGTGCCTGTAATTCAAGGTTGCCAATATGTTTACTTAAAAAAGAAAAAGCTTCTTCTTGCACTTTGTAAGTCATTTCTTCTCCAGCGTCTAATTTATCAATAAGATATTTGAAAGGCAAAATGGCTACTTTATTATGATGACTGGCTAAGCCTTCATTGTTGTTGACAACATTATTTGATTGTTGCGTATTGGTATTACTGGATTCCGATGGCAGTTTGGGTTTATTAAAGAATTCAATTCTACCGCTGCCATAAGTAATTTTAAGAATGTCTTCCTTTTTGATTGTATACACTAAGCTCTCACCTTGAAAAGTAAACTTAATTGAAGTTTCATTGATCTCTAATACCTTACCCACATTTTCTTCTCCATTCAATTTCAACAAAACATCAGGCTTTTGTTGTGCATTGATAATACCTACAAATGAAAATATGCATACCAATATGGCAATCAATTTGGCTTTCATAATAAAAGTTTAAATGTTCTTGAAAATATGAATTTTTTTGAACGAAATAGGGTCTAATAAATATTTATTTTAAGCCAATATTATATTTATATCAATATTGAAATTTAATTATTGAAGGATTGATTTAGACCTCCGCTTAATCACTTTATTGCGATGTTGTAAACCCCATTCAATCATTTTATCTAAAACCTCCGTAATAGATTGGCCAGACTCTGATAACTCATATTCAACAGTTACGGGTATTGTATCGTACACTGTTCTGATTAAGACACCATTTAATTCTAATTCCTTTAGTTCTTTACTTAACATTCTCGGGGTAATCTTAGGGATATTTTTTTGAATCTCAGTGAAGCGTTTCTTACCAAATAAAATAGAGCCGATAATGGGCAATTTCCATTTTCCGCTGATTACATTAAGGGTGTCATTAATAGACAAAACAAACTGTATTGGACAAGCTTTGATGTCTTTTAGCTTTTTTAATTGTTCCATAGCGAGTTGGTATACTTTAGTATAGCACTATACTTTAAGAAGTAAATGTACGATAAGTTTGCAGTCTAAAAAATAAAAACATGATTTTAGTAACTGGCGCAACAGGAAATTTAGGAAAGTCAACCATTGAATTCCTATTAAAAAAAGGCGTAGCACCTAGTAATATTGCTGCATTAGTAAGAAGTGAAGAGAAAGCGATTGACTTAACAAACAAAGGCATAACCATTCGGATTGGGGATTATGACCACTATCAATCATTGGTGGATGCTTTTAAAGGAATCAATCGTTTGCTTTTAATCTCTGGTTCAGACATAGTAAACCGGTCAAAACAACAAGAGAACGCTGTAAAAGCGGCTAAAGAAGCGGGTGTTAAACATATCTTTTACACGAGTTTTGAACGCAAAAACGAAACTGACTCATCCCCAATTCATTTTGTAGCAGCTTCACATATGGCCACCGAAGCGTTGATTCAACAAAGCGGCTTAGTATATACTATTTTTAGAAATAATTTATACCTAGACATTTTACCTTGGTTTTTTGGAGATAATGTTTTAGAAACTGGCGTGTTTTTACCAGCGGGAGAAACAAAGGCAGCCCTGACCCTAAGAGATGATATGGCTGAAGCTATTGCGAATGTATTAATAACTGATGGCCATGAGAATCAAACCTATGCTTTGAGTAATCTTGAAAATGTATCGATGGCTGATCTTGCAAAAAGCTTAAGTGACATTGTAGGAAAAACCATTCCCTATACGAATCCGTCAACCCAGGTTTATGTGGAGACACTTACCAAAGCCAATGTGCCGAATGAATTTATAGGCATGTTTGCAGGTTTTTCAGAAGCAATCAAACAAGGTGAATTTGAAACTAGCAAGAGTGATTTAGAAACATTGTTAGGCAGAAAACCAATCACTGCAAAACAATATTTAGCAACTATCTATAAATAATAAAAAATGAAAAAATTCGTATTTACCATTTTGATTCTTGTGACATGCTTAATGAACAAATCGCATGCACAGAATTTACCTATAGGCCAAGCTTGGACAGTTGTACAAAATAAATATGCAAAAGTGCATACATACATGAGCCCTGTTTCTATGTTCGCCAATACCAGTCATATAATTGAACTTCAAAATGAACTCATCATCATAGATGGACAATTCTTTACTCCTTACGCATTCGAATTAAAGAAATTTACCGACTCGATTGGGAAGCCCATATCCAGATTTTATATAAGTCACGATCATCCAGACCATTACATTGGATTTGGAGATGCTTTTCCAGATGTTAAAGTATATGCATTATCGGAAACGATAGCATCAATTGAAAAAGATGGCCAAAGCATATTAGAACAAAGACAGGCGCAGTTTGGACCTATGATTGCTAAAAATCTCAATAAACCTTCTGTTATTCAACAACCAGGAACAGAAACAATTAATAATGTAAAATTCATTTTTGAAAAATCAATCAATAATGAATCAGCTGTATCACTCATAATTAAAATTCCAGAACTTGGTGTATGCATTGCACAAGATATAGTTTATAACAATATCCACTTGTTTATAGAAGGTGACACAAAAGGATGGGAAACTGCACTGAAGAAAATCATTGGAGACAAAAAATATCCAACCATTTTATCTGGACATGGTAAAGAAGGTGGAATTGATTTGTTGAACAATAATCTTAAATATTTATCAGATGCTAATCTCACAATCCTTGCAACAAAAAACAAAGAGGAATTTAAACAAGCAATGCTTAAAAAATACCCTCAGTATGGAGGAGAGCAATTAATAGACATTTATCTTAACTATTATTTAAAGCCCAAGAACTGGAAATAAATCAGTTGAATTGTGTGAGTCACTAGAAAAAATCGTAATTATACAAGTAGAAAATTGTATCAATGAATCATTTTTTTCTACTGCTCACACTTTTTTTTACACCCAATTTAGGTATGACTGAGCTGTACACATTTTCAAATCAAACCAACGTGAAAGAGTGGAGAATTGTGAATGATGGCGTAATGGGAGGCATATCCAATAGCATACTATTACTAACAAATGAAGGACACGGCCTATTTTCCGGTCACGTATCATTGGCTAATAATGGCGGCTTTGCTTCTATCCAATTAAACAAATCTTTCAAGTTGACTGAAGACATGAAATATATTGTCTTGAAAGTTAAAGGCGATGGAAAATCATACGAGTTCCGTATAAATAGCAATATCTACCAGTCTGTCTCTTATGTACACCCATTCAAAACAACTGGTGAATGGCAAAATATACAATTGGCCATTAACGATTTTTACCCCCAGTTTTTTGGTCAAAAATTAAATAGACCAAACTTCAATTATAAAAATATTGAACAAATTAGTTTTCTAATTTCAAATAAACAGGAAGAAGATTTTAATTTATTCATCAGTCGCATTTCAGTAATGTAATGCAGTGGCCCAAGCAATCACGAGCATGCGCATATGATTTCTGTCGAATTCGGAAACAAATCCCCGCTTTAACACCTAGTTAAACCAATGCTGCTTAAATTTGTAATAACATATTACACATTAAAACAGATAAATCATGTCATTTACACTAGCACCTTTACCTTATGCGCACGATGCGCTTGAACCGCATATTGATACAACTACCATGCAAATTCACCATGGAAAGCATCACCAAGCCTATGTAGACAATTTAAACAAAGCCATTGCTGGTACACCCAACGAAGGCAAGTCTATTGAAGAATTGGTGAAAGCTGCGGGCAGCATCAGCCCTGCGGTACGCAACAACGGTGGTGGGCATTGGAACCATACTTTTTTCTGGGAGAGTTTAGCCGCTAATGCAGGTGGCACTCCAACCGGTGCATTGGCTGAAGCCATTGATGCTGCTTTTGGTTCATTTGATGCGTTTAAAGAAAAATTTGCAGCTGCTGGCATGACTCGCTTCGGTAGCGGTTGGGCTTGGTTGATTGTAAAGGATGGCAAATTAGAAGTAAGTTCTACGCCTAACCAAGACAATCCTTTGATGGATGTTGCTGAGGTAAAAGGCACCCCAATCCTTGGCGCCGATGTTTGGGAACATGCCTATTATCTTAAATACCAAAACCGCAGAGCTGATTATTTAGCTGCATTTTGGAATGTAGTGAATTGGAGCAAAGTTGCTGAGCGTTTTGCTGCAGCCAAGTAAATAAAAAGATGTAATTTTATATCACGCTGTAGCATACTACAGCGTGATTTTTATTTAAAACAATCATATGAAAAATCTACTTGCCTTTATTTTAATCAGTTGTGTATTAGTCGCCTGTGCCGGTAATGATAAAACCATTATTATCATGAGTAAAGGTGAAGCAACAGTAGATTTAAATGCAGGTACCATTCAGGCTTCTAATGGCTCTGGTCATGAAGAAAAATTAGTTGCAGTCAATAAAGCAGACATCAGTTTTAAATTAAACACACCTGCTGGAGAAGCCACTGTTCAGTTAAAAGAAAATGGCTTGTACATTATTAATGTTAAGAACGATACCATTATCGGTAGCTATCAACAATATACCAGCGCAGGACAGGAACAAAAAGTCATTACACAAGAAAGCTTGGCAAAAAAAATTGACTCATTGCAATTATTGTCTCAAGGAAAAAATGTGTCCGCTGCAAATAGAAATTATTTTATCCTTCCCAATCAAGCCACATTTATTACAGCCAATCCATTGGCACAAGTAGTAGGGCCATACCATCAAATGCGCTCAGCAGAAAGAGTAGACGGGAAGGATCCAGAAATCTATCGTTTTTACAGCATCAAAGAAATCAGAGAAATGATTGCCAAGCTACAGGCATTGACTGTTGCGCCGGAATAAGTTGGCCTTTTTGGTATTTGTTTGATTTAAAAAAAGCATCGTAGTTATGGCACGGGGTCCCAGCCAGAACCCCCGCCTGGTCTGCATTTGCTGAGTCTTTTAACCAACATCCATCCGCCTTTAAACAAGCCATATTTCTTCAATGCTGCTTCTCCATATTGAGAGCAGGTTGGCACAAATCTGCACTTTGGTCCCATCACGGGTGATATGACGTATTGGTAAATTTTAATGAATGGAATCAAGATATAACCAAGCAAACGTGTTACTGAAAACAACTTATTGCTTTGGCTATTTGACGGCTTTGTATGATTACACTGACTGCACATCTTGATGGGGTTCACTCAATTTTTTGACCAATTTTTCTAATGTTTTGGCCATATTGATTTGCAGGTCTGCAAATACTGGCAGGGTTTTACCGATGTATAAAAAAAACACATTAATGGTTCGTTGATTAGCAGCCACTACTTGATACAGTGGTTGCTTTTGTGTGCGGTAGACTTCTCTCAACAAACGCTTGACCTTGTTTCGATCATGCGCTTTTTTAAATATGCGGGCACTGACCCCTACTCCAGCATGCACCAATGAAGCTTTAGGATCAAGGGTTAGATTGTCTTCAGCGGAAAGATTGGTGACCGTATAAAACACTTTAATTGGAAACACACTAAACGACTGACCCTTGGCAAATAAACCCTCCAAAGCTTTTCGGCTTTTGAGTTTTTCTTGTTGAGAATAGGTATTGTTGGTTGCCATTGTTTACAAAACTAAAAAAGCTCCGTCACAAAGACGGAGCTTAATATGATCATGCCCTACAAAAGGGGGATTACTTTAATCCTTTTTCGCTAGAAACTGTAAGCTTCTTGCGGCCTTTCGCTCTGCGGCTTGCCAGTACTTTACGGCCATTAGCAGACTCCATACGCTTACGGAAACCGTGTACGGTTTTACGACGACGCTTGTGTGGTTGGAATGTACGTTTCATTGATGTCTTTTTTTACTAACCCTAAAATATGGTTTCATTTCATTGCTGCAGTCACCATACCGCCGCTTGTGAAAGGACGGCAAAATTAAGTAAAAAAGATTAATGACCCAACAGTATATGTACTGATTTAATGGGTTTTCCAAAGAAAATTGCCCCTTTTTCATCAAAATCACTGGTTGAGTCGGTGGTACAGAAACGGATCTGCCCATTTTTTGAGCAATTACCGGCCATTGCAGGGTGGCGTTCCAGATAATTGGCCAAACTCTGTGCTACAATAGCACCCTGCGACACTACTTGTATATGTGGCGCAAGCATTGGGGCTATTTTAGGCAGCAAAAGTGGATAATGCGTGCAAGCCAATAAAATGGTATCAATAGCCGGAGATTGGCTTAAAAGCTGATTAATGCTGTCCTGAACAAAATAATCTGCACCAGGACCCTCGTGCTCTCCGTTTTCGATAATGGGCACCCACATTGGGCAAGCTTGTTGAAAAACAGTCATTTCCGGAAAAAAATGGGCTGTTTCTAATACATAGCTTTCGCTGATAACGGTACCCTTTGTGGCTAAAATGCCCAGATGGCCCGATTCAGAAAAACGTCCGATGATTTCCGCTGTGGGTCTGATCACCCCCAATACCCTTTTCTGGGCACCGAATTGTGCCAGGTCTTTTTGTTGTATAGTACGAAGCGCTTTTGCAGATGCGGTGTTGCAAGCCAAGACCACTAACTCGCAGCCCTGCTTAAAGAACCATTGAACAGCTTCTAAAGTGTATTGGTACACCGTTTCAAAAGACCGGGTACCATAAGGCGCTCGGGCATTATCCCCCAGATACAAATAATCGTATTCAGGTAATTGTTGCACCAATTCTTTCAAAATGGTCAATCCACCATAACCACTATCAAATACACCGATTGGCTGTTGTTGCATTGGCTAAAGATAAAAATAAAAAACCTCTCTGAAGGGTATCAGAGAGGTGGTAAATATGATTATGACTAATTATCCTTTTCCGGCTGGTTTAGGCGTTGCTGGCTTTGCTGGTGTAGTACTGCTTCCTGATGCCGCTTTCCATGCATCTTCAATTTCTTTAGGTAGCGGTAATTTTAATTTTTGCGCTACTCTAATGGTAATATTATCAAGTAGATTTGGTCTTGCATAAGGAGAAATGGTTTCTGCTTTTAATACCAAGGTATACTTTTGCTCTGCAACCACTTCTTGAACAGCTTGTAAAATTTTCTCTCTGTAAGGGTTAACCAACTCTTCGTATTTAGCTTGTTCCATTTGCTGAGAATACTCTTGCCAGTTTACCAATTTGTAACGCAATTGCAATAACTCTCTAGTAGCTAATTCTCTAGCTTTTGCAGGCATAGTAGCAGAATCTTTCTTGAAGATGCTGTCTCTGCGTTGAAAGTCGGCTACATTGTATTTGTATTCTTCTTGTAAAGAATCTAATCTGTAGCTATTCAATAACGTATCAATTTTAGCAATACCTGGGAACAAAGACAAAGCAGCTTGCTCATCAAAGTATCCAATCTTAACCTGAGCGCTAGCGCTGTTAGAGAAAAGTGTTACCGCAGCAAAAGCCACACACACGAAGAGAAATTTTTTCATTGTAATGAAATTTATTGTTTGTTTTTGGTTGACTAATTTTTAATGCCCAACTCTCTTAAAATCTCATCGGATTTATCCAATTTAGGGTCGGCAAATATAACGGTAATTCCTTCACTTTTATCCAAGATAAAATCATAAACCCTTGCTACTGCTATTTTTTGAATGGCATTGTATACTTTGTCTTGAATAGGTTTAACTAATTTTTGGCGTTCTTTGAACAGATCGCCCTCGTATCCAAAGCGCTTTTTTTGCAATTCACGCACTTCTTTTTCTTTTACAAAAAGTTCGTCTTCGCGTTTTTTCTTTAATTCGTCGGTTAACATCACTTGCTCGGCCTCATAATTCTTGTACATTTTGTCTAAAATGGCCTGCTTGTCATCAATTTCTTTTTGCCATTGTTCCCCAATTAATTGCAGCTTTTTGTCTGCATCCCTGTATTCCGGAATTTTGCTCAGGATATACTTGGTATCAATAATGGCATAACGTTGTTGTGCTTCTACCGCAGTAGACAACAATAAAACAGTGGTGATTGCAAAGAGGATTTTTTTCATACCTAATCGTTTTTTGTGGTTATTCAGGTTCAAAACCAAGCATAAAGGTAAAGCGTGCCGCGTCTCTTAACTGATTGGTTCCATTAAACCTATCCAATCCTATGCCATAATCGAATCCGAGCAAGCCAAACATTGGTAAAAAGAAGCGCATACCCACACCCACAGAGCGTCTTAGCTGAAATGGATTATAGTCTTTAAAGGAATACCAACCATTGGCTGCTTCAAAAAAGGCCAATCCAAAAATGGTACTGCTGGGGTTTAAGCTCAGCGGATAACGCATTTCCATGGTATACTTGTTAAAAATGGTAAAGTATTGGCTGGCTCTTTGTTGATCTGGGTTTACTCTTGGATTAGAGTTGTCGTATACAGGGTACCCTCTATGCGCCACAATATCAAATCCTAGGAGCGCAAACTGGTTGGTTAAGCCCGCATCACCCACTTGGAAACGTTCAAACGGAGAAACCTGTAATTTTTCATTGAATCGACCCACAAATCCAAACTTGGCAGCAAAGCGCATTACAAATTGTTTGTTACGGTCTTCACCATGTGGTTTACCCAATGGTACAAACCACTCCCCATTAAAACGCCACTTATGGTATTCAATCCATTGGTAAGGATTGCTTACCGGATTAAAGCTGCTGTTGATTAAAGAATAAGGCGGCGTTATTTGTAAGCTGGCCATAAAATTTGAACCAGTCTTAGGGAACATTGGTTGGTCAATAGAAGAACGCTGTAAAGCAATTCTAAAGTTTAGGTTGTTTACAATACCATTTTCAAACCCAGGTAAATTGGTTGGGTCAATGGCATAGTTACTCAACTTATAACGGGTATAGTTTAACCCCATCGATAATGAGAAATAGTCATCTGGCCATTTTAATTGCTTGGCAATACTGGCGGTTGCACCCGTTGTAGAAATGAAGCGCTCATTGGCAATACTTGGATCGAAACGGCCCGTCAAAGGATCAAATGTTTGACCAAATTTGGTATTGAAGATGCTGACTGTTAACGCATTTCTTTTTTTGCCACCCAACCAAGGTTCAGTGAACGAGAAGTTATAGGAACGGAATGCTCTACCATTACTTTGTACGCGCAAGCTTAATTTTTGTCCGTCGCCCATTGGCAAAGGATCCCAAGCGGTTTTCTTAAAGAGATTTTTGGCAGAGAAGTTATTGAAAGAAACCCCTAACGTACCAGTTAATCCAATCAACCCGCCCCAACCTGCACTCAGTTCTAACTGATCGCTCGACTTTTCTTCTACGCTGTAGTTAATGTCTACAGTACCATCTTCCTGGTTAGGAACTGGGTTGGGTACAATTTTTTCTTGGTTGAAATAATTCAATTGCGCCAATTCACGTACAGAACGAATCAATAATTGTCTGCTGAATTTTTCACCCGGTATGGTTCTGATTTCTCTTCTGATTACATATTCCTTGGTACGATCGTTTCCTGAAATTCTTACGTTCTTGATGGTCGCTTGCGGCCCTTCAATAATGCGGATTTCAAAATCAATGGTATCGTTGTAAACAGCCGTTTCTACTGGCTCTGTTCTAAAAAACAAATACCCATCATCCTGATACAACCCGCTGATATCAGCCCCATCCGGAGAAGATGATTTGCCTAATTTCTTATTCAACACTTCAAGGTTATAAATATCGCCTTTGCGAATACCCAAGATCGTGGTAAGAATAGAATCTGAATACTTGGTGTTGCCCCTCCAGGTAATATTACCAAAGTAATATTTGCGACCCTCATTCATTTTAAGGTCAATATTCAAATTACCATTGCCAACACTGTACACTGTGTCTTTGTCAATCACTGCATCTCTATACCCCAATGAATTGTAATACTCTAACAAAGACTCTTTGTCTTCTAAATATTTTTTCTCATCAAATTTGGCCGAGCTAAACTTAATGCGAACATATGGATCCATCACACGCTTGGTTTTGCTGAACGTGAGATAACCTCTTTCTTTTAAATAATCATCAAATGTATAGTGCTTGGGGATCACAATTCTTCCGCTGTCCATCACTGGGAACAGGGTTAAACGAGATCTTTCCTTAGACCCTTTTAATTGCTTCTTCAACTTTACTTCATCAACCGTGATATCGCCTAAATTGATATTGTTGATTTTTACTTTTGGGCCCTTGTCAATAAAAAAGTCTAAGGCCAATGTGTTTTCAAAAGTGGTATCTTTTCTTTCGGCAATTTTTACTTTGGTATCTCTGTACCCTTTCTCGCCATAATATTTCTTGATGACTTCTGTGGCATTGATCTTCATGTTCTCTGTCACCACACGATTGGGAACCAAGCCAGTTTTACCTCTGATTTCATCGGCCTGTCCTTTCGGTATGCCTTTGAAATAAAAATTTGATAAACGAGGGCGCTCAGTAACAGAAATCTCTACATCAATGTCTTTTCCATCTAAGCGGGTCAAATAAATTTCAACATCGCTGAAATAATTCTGACTCCATAATTTGGTAATGGCTTTAGAAAAATTATCGCCACCAGGAATGGTGACTTCATCACCGATATTCAGGTTGGCAATTGAGATTAATAAGTTCTCGTCAAAAAAACGATTGCCTACAACCTTAATTGAAGCGATTCTATATTTCTTTGGCGTTTTCTGATTAAAAAGGTTAATCAAATCTGCGTCAATAGAGCGGATGGTTGTATCGGAGGTTTGTTGTGCAAAAGCAGGTTTAGTAAATAATAAAACAACTAAAGCGAACAATGATAATTTAAACACTTTCTGCATCCCGTTTCTGTTTGGTCTGTTGGCGGCTCTGGTTAAACCCGCACACGCAGCAATTAATTTGGTTCTTTAAGCTGGGCAAATTACCCCGAATAATGAAAACTGTTTGTTAAATAAACTAAGCAATTTGGGTCTCTGACTGAATCTGGTGACCGGTTTTGCCAAAACGCCGTTCCCTAGATTGAAAGTCGATGATGGCTTCATATAGATTTTCTTTCCTAAAATCAGGCCAACGGGTATTGGTAAAGTACAATTCCGCATAAGCCAGTTGATACAAAAGAAAATTGCTTATTCTATATTCACCACTGGTTCTAATCATTAATTCTGGGTCAGGAAAATTGCTGGTGGCCAAATAATGCTGCAAGGTGTCGGCACTAATGTCTTCAGCTTTAATCACCCCCTTCTCTACGTCTAATCCGATATTTTTAACCGCATTGACCAATTCCCATCTGCTGCTGTAACTCAATGCCATCACGAGGTTGAGCCCGGTATTCTGGGCAGTCATTTGCAAGGCTTCTTGCAATTCAGTTCTGGCAAAATCCGGCAATAATTCGGTATTGCCAATCACGTGTAACCGTATATTGTTCTTATTTAAAACGGGTACTTCTTTGCGGATGGTGTCTACCAATAAAGCCATTAACCCATCCACTTCTGGTTGAGGTCTGTCCCAATTTTCCGTGCTGAATGCATAAAGGGTTAGATAGCCAATGCCCAACTCTGCCGCACCTTCCACAATATCTCTTACGCTCTCTACCCCATGAAAGTGGCCATACAGACGATCCTGTCCTTTTTCCTCCGCCCAACGACCATTCCCATCCATAATGATGGCAATATGCTTGGGCATTTGGTCTTTGTTGATTAGGTGCAAAAGGTCTTCCTTTTTAACCATGGGTTTAATTTAGTGTGCAAAATTAACAAAATCAATGGTTTTTAAGGATTTAAATACCTGAAAACTAGCTTAAACACTAATTTGTAGGGCATCTATAGCTCTGTAGATTGAAGGAAATGCCCACTTTGATGGTGGCAAATGCGTCGGCTTTGAGGCTATTGCCCCTTTGACGGCCCTTCACACCAATGGTTGCACCCGTTTCATAGCTTCTGTCTTGTAATAAGAATGCAGGGCTGGGCGAGCCATCAGGTAATGGCGAAAATGCGTCTGGAGCATAGGTTTGCCCGCTTACGTCGTCTAAAAAATCGGTATTGGTAAAGCGATAAATTAACTCGCCAAATACATTGGTTCTGGCATTCAGCGCATACTTAACCCCAAAAGTAAACGGTATGCTGATGGCAATTGGGTTGTAAACCTGACGGTCTAAATAAAGTGGGGATCCTTGCCCCTCTGTACCCAAAAGGCGTAAAAAATATTTTTGGCCCCCTAAGAAAGCATAGGGATCATAAGAAAATGCGCCAACCCCCAAACCAATATATGGCGTGAAGCTGTAACCGTCGAAACCTGGCTGAAATCGAAAGAAGTTAAAATCCCCCGAAATACCCACTTCCCAAACATTGGTATTGAAGCTTAAATTTCTTGACCGTTGAATATCGTTATTGCTGTATCGGTCAGAATAGCCCAAGAGTGCGTATTCGCCTGATAAACGCAAGCTGATGTAATTATTGAGTTGTTTTCTATAAAATACCCCAAATGAGGTTTTAGGTCGATTGAATCTGATATCTGGATTGAGGTCGCCAAAATAATGGCCCATCCCAACGCCGATGCCTATTTCACCCGTATGCAAAAAGCTTTCCATTAACTGGGCTTTAGCCGTTGTGCCGGCTATCAATAAAGAGGTTGCAACTAAAAGCTTTTTCAACATAAATATTGGGTTCTTCAAATGCTATTGTAAAATAGCAACAAAATTCATTACCAAAATTGTTAATTTCTTTTATCAAGACCCCAAGTCAGCTTAGTTCGCAGCGTGGAAAGGAAAGTATTTTCGTTTAATCTTATTAAACTAATGTTAAAAGCTTCTTTTCTAACTGCTAATTGAACTGTTTTAGGGACCAATTCTCGCCTTGCGTCCATGGCCACTATAAACTCATCTGCCCTTCCTTCTACTTCAAAAGAAATAATATTATTATCAGGAATAACGATGGAACGTACGTTTAAATTATGTGGGCATATGGGCGTAATCACCAAACTAGAAGAATCTGGAAATAAAATGGGGCCATTACAACTTAAATTATAACCCGTTGACCCTGTTGGTGTAGACACAATCAAGCCATCTGCCCAGTAGGTATTTAAAAATTCCCCATTCATATACGTATGAATCTTGATCATGGGCGAAGTATCTTTTTTGTGAATGGTAAATTCATTCAATGCAAAAGGTGCGTCATGAAATAGTGGGGTATTAGAATCTAGGTGGATCAGGGTTCGCTTGTCGATGATAAACGTATGATTCACCAAAGCGTCAACTGCTGTGGAGAGCTCTTCTCTGCTGATGCTCGCTAAAAATCCAAGCCTTCCAAAATTGATGCCCAGTACCGGAATATTTTTTTCTCGAATAAGTGTAATCGTGTCAAGCATGGTGCCGTCTCCGCCTAAGCTGATCACGCAATCAACCGACTCGCCCAAATCTTCATAACCCGAAAATTGTTGAATTTTATTGCAGAGGGCTTGTGGTATATTGAACTGTTCAAACAATGTATTGAACAATAAAATATCGGCATCGTGCTTATTTAATTCTTCTAATAAAATTAACAGAGGATTCTCTTGCTCAATATCTAATCCACGACTATAAATGGCAACTTTCATGAGAGAAATTTTAAGTGACTACATATTGAGATAAGACAGCAAATGCTGATAATTTTCTTTCAGCTCATTGGCGTATTCTTCTTCTCCGTAAAAATGTCTAACAACATAATCGTAGCGCTGAAATGTGGCCACAATATCAGACACTTCAATTTTATTGATCTTGATGGTAATCACCACCAAACCTGTACTGGCTTCGGTATACGTATTTAACTGGGTGATGTATGCATCATTGGTTTCAACCAATCTGCTTAACTCACCAAATGAAAAATTACGTTTGTCGGTTTCAAGCACAATTACTGCCCCTTTATCGTCATTGCCTAAGAAGGTAGACATGCCTTTTAAAAAGGCTTTGGTTAAAATAATGCCCATCAATTCCATTTGACTACTGATCACTGGCAATATGGATAACTCATGTTCAGCAATCAACTTTAAAGCTGCAAGAAAATGTTCGTCCTGCCCGATAAATACTTTTTTGAGTAAGTCTGGATTAGACAAATGCAGGTCTGCATCCATGGCATCTAACATGTCGTCTTTAGACACCAAGCCAACAAATTTATCTTCACTTAATACAGGCAAATGCAATACATCGTAATCGTCCATTAACTGTAATGCAAAAGAAGGCTTGTCCGAAATATTCAGCGAGGGGAAACTGGTATTTATTAACTGCGATACAATCATTGAAGTACAAATGTACAAAATCAATTACGCAACCAACCGAGTTTAACCTTTATGTTTATCTAAAAAGGCACTTAATAAGGCGTTAAATTCCACTGGCACTTCCATCATTGGCGCGTGGCCACAATGGTCTACAAAATGCAATTCGCTGTTGGGAATCAATTTATTAAACTCTTTTCCAACAAATGGTGGTGTAATGGTATCGTTATTGCCCCAAATTAAACAGGTGGGCTGCTTAATTTGATTCAGCTCTTCGCCTAAGTTATTGCGGATGGCACTTTTGGCTAATGCAATGATTTTTATGACTTTAACACGACTATTGGTGATTTCAAATACTTCATCCACCAATTCTTTGGTAGCCATTGCTGGATCATAAAATGTCAGCTGTGTTTTTTTCTTGATGTATTCGTAGTCGCCTCTTTTGGGATAACTGTCTCCCATGCCATTCTCGAATAAGCCACTGCTGCCAGTAAGTGTTAAGGTTTTGATTTGTTCTGGATGCTTCAACACGTGCACCAGTGCTACGTGTCCGCCCAAAGAGTTGCCCAATAAATGTATATTGTTATAGCCTCTGGTTTCAATGAATTTGTTTACGAATTTTTGTAATCCGCCAACGCTCGTATGAAAAATATCTAAATCGAATAATGGCAGGATGGGCACGACTACTTTATAGCTTTTTCTAAAATGCTCTATCAAGTCCGCAAAATTGCTCATTGCACCAAATAAACCATGCAAAAGCAACAGCGTTTCCCCTTCCCCCTCTTCAATAAATTTAAACTTATCAACTTCTTTTAACTCGTAGTTCATTGGGTTGTTTTTCTTTTGGCCTAGCAATTCTTGCTAAAGTAGTTAAAATACTAGAGATTTTCAGGTGATATTTTTATTAATCGCTCCAAAAAAATCGGTCAATTCTTGAAACATATCTTTAAAAAACGGAATGGCTTTTCCCAATCCATCAATAGCAGTGGGGCCCCAAAAATGCATATAGGCATAGGTCTTAGATACAGCAGCTACTTCGGGTTTTAGCAAATCCATTTTTTCTGCATAAAAGAGGATGACACTGAAAACAGTGAGGTACAACAATGCATACAGCATAAATCCACCCAATTTATTGGCCCATCCCAACATGGATAATTCCAAAACCTGCTCAACTACTGCAGCCAATAGTCTGACCAATAAAAATACAGCTACCATAATGATGATGAACGCTATAAATGGCAACCATGAAGCCGCTATATTTACCGATTGCCCTACCCATCCTGCCACCAATGTGCTCAACTTTAATGCGGCTGCCAATCCTACAAATACCGCTAAAAAAGAGAGTGCTGCCACTACCAACCCTTGCTTCATTCCTTTGAAAAACGCAAGAACCAATAATGCCAGCACTACAATATCTAAAAACATAGATGTTATTTGCTTAATAACGCTTTAACGGTGGCCGCAATTGCCTTCCCGTCTGCTTTTCCCGCCAATTGCTTAGATGCAACACCCATCACTTTCCCCATATCTGCTGCAGATGATGCGCCTGTTTCAGCAATAATGGCCGCTACTGCCGTATCTAATTCATCCTGTGTTAATTGCTTGGGTAAGAATTGTTCAATCACGGCAATTTCTTCCATTTCTTTTTGGGCAAGGTCTGCGCGGTTTTGCTGCTGATAAATGTCTAGTGAATCTTTGCGTTGTTTCACTAATTTTTGCAACAACTTTTGTTCTTGCTCTTCACTAACCTGCCCATTGGCACCGGGTTCTGTTTTGGCTTTTATAATTTCAGCCTTGATTGCTCTTAATCCTCTTAACAAGGCTTCATCCTTGGCTTTCATGGCATCTTTCATGCCACCCATTACCTTTTCTTCTAAGCTCATGGCGTTTTATTTATTTTGATTTAATTGTGTTTCGCGAAATTTTTTGTAGAAATCTTTGGCATGCGCTTTCATATCATCTACCAATTCTTTTTGTTGGGTGGCTCTCATAAATGCATCGGCCATGCCCATCATGGTTTGATAATAAAAATCTGCCATTTCATCCACCATCATGTCCTTGGTCCACAAATCGATGCGCATAGCTGATTTATCTGCACCATCCCAAAAAGCCAACATCATGGCTTTGGCATCTTGTTTTAGATCGGCTGTGCTGTCTGATGCAGACCAGTCAATATGTTGCGGAACTTTATGTTCGTCTAAGGTAACATTTACGGTAATGGTTGATTGCTTCATATTCTGCTTTTAAAGTGCGCAAAACTACTACGAAACTCCTTTTGTAGCGACTATTTCCTCCCAAAACAATGTGGCTGCTTTTTCCCAAGTAAAAGTTTTGGCCTGCGCTAAGCCTTTTTGGATCAGCTTTTCTCTAAGCGCTTCATCACGATAAAGGGTTTGCATTTGTTGGGCAATGGTTTCTGGATCTTGTGCATTGGCATACAAAACCGCTTCCCCGCCCACTTCTGGCATGCTAGAATTATTGGCTACTACTACTGGCACGCCAGCTTGCATGGCTTCCACAATCGGCAGTCCAAATCCCTCAAAATCTGAAATATACAAAGCTGCATAGGCCGCACCGGTTAATGATTGCAACAAGCTTTCTTCTAAATACCCTGTTAACACTACATCGTGGCGGTATTTAAAGGTCTTCAGCTTTTCTAAAAAATCTTGGTATTGCCAAGCCAATCTGCCCGCAAAAACCAATTTCATATTGCTTTTGTGCCATTTTTTAAAAAGAGAGAAAGCCTTGAGTATATTCAGCATATTTTTTCTTGGGCTAATGCCGCCTACACATAAAAAAAACTCGTACCCTTCTGTATACGCTTCTTTTACTTGCTCTTTCTGTTCCCAACTCAATGGCACAAATCCTTGTCGTGCAGCCCCACTAATAACTGTAAGCGATTTTGAGATTTGCGGATATTGTGCTTGTATGTCTTGCTTAGAAAATTCAGAAACAGTGACCAATCTGGTTGCTTTTTTCAAAAACTTGGGCGTCATGACTTTGTAATGCCATCGCTGAGCTGTACTGATGTATTGGGGAAAATGCTTGAATGCCAAATCATGCACCACCATTAATTGTGGGACAGAACTGGTTAAACTACAAAATCCATAGGGTTGCACCCATATATCAGCTTTCAGTTGTTTTACCACGCTGGCTGCACTGATATTGTACCAGTAAAAAAATCCTGGAATATGTCTGGCTGCCGGACCTACAGTAACAGATTGTACATTGGGTCCACTGATCAAATATTGTTGATGTGGGCGGTCATAAATGAACACAAATTCATGGGTTGGATATTGCGCTACCAATCGCTGAAAGATGGAAACACTGTAATGGCCGTAGCCTTCTAGCTGTGCAGGATTGAAAAATATAGCATTGACTGCAATCTTCATAAGGATTCATTAACCACTGGCTGTTAATCATTTACATCTGTAACGCCACCAGATACCGTGAACTTCATGGCATCTGCAGCACCAATATTGGGGAGCGGCTTTACTTTGTACAATGGCACAAAATACGTGATGCCTGAAATAGCATATGAATGCGGCACATAAACGGTTACATGCTCCGCTAATCCGAAGTCGGCACTGGATTGTTGCGTGATAAATCCTATCCGCCACACATCTGTTCCATCTACATTCACCAATACGGGTTGATTGAATTTCTTTTTATTTCCTGCAAATGCTTCCAAGAAATCTTTAACAGAAGAATAAATGAATTTAATGCCGGGCGTTTTCTCTAAAACCGTGTCTAGCAAGGCTACCAAACGATTGATGGCAAACAAGGAAGACAACCAACCAACCAATAATACCAATACAATAACAACTAAAAAACCCAAACCAGGCATGCGGATGATATTGCCATCGGCATCTCTTTGGGCTAGATCTGGGGCCACATTTCTAATAATGCTGGGCAATATATCGTCTACCAAATTAAATAAACTGATGACCACCCAAATGGTAATACCAATAGGCGCCAATACAATTAAGCCCTGGAAAAAATATTGCAGTAAGCGCTTTAATACAGACTTAAACGACATAATAAGCGCAAGATACAGCAAGTATTGGAGTTTGGCTTTTTTGCCATTTATCCAAGAAATCATGCGTTTAACAATAAATTAATGAAAAATAATTATCGGAAACTTTGGTAACGAAAATAGTTTCCCTAGTTTTGCGTCCGAATTATTATTTATGGAGCAAAGAATTGTAGAAAAAGCCCAAGAACTCTTTTTCCGATATGGACTGAAGAGTGTGACAATGGACGACATCGCATCCAATCTGGGCTCGAGCAAGAAAACCATTTACCAATATTTTAAAGACAAAGATCATTTGGTAGATGCAGTGGTGCAGAAAGAGATTGAACAAGACATGCACGATTGTACCATCATTGCAAGCAGTTGCGATAATGCAGTGCACGAAGTTTTCAAGGGATTTGACATGATGCAAGAAATGTTGACAACCATGAATCCGGCCATCATTTTTGAAATGCAGAAATACCATCCTGCGGCTTATCAAAAAATGCATGCACACAAAAACCATTTTTTTGTGAACACCATGATCAACAACCTGAGAAAAGGCATTGCTGAAGGCTATTACAGAGAGAATATCAATGTAGAAGTGATGGCGCGATACAGAATCGAGAGTATTTTTTTAGCCTTCAATCCAGACATTTTTATGCAGGGCAAGTTTACACTGGTGCAAGTTGAAATGGAATTGATGGAACATTTTTTATACGGGATTTGCACCCCAAAAGGACTCAAATTAATTACTAAGTATAAACAGCAACGAGAAAAATAAACAAATATGCACACCAAAATGAGATTAATGGCGCTGCTTTGTATGTTGGCAATGGCGCATACCACAATGGCTCAAAACGCCAATCGGTATGACTTCAGTGTTGATCAAGCAGTGGCTTATGCAAAAAAGAACAATGCGCAAGTGAAAAATGCTTTGTTGGCCATTCAGGTTCAAATGCAAACCAACAAAGAAATTACTGCAGCCGCATTACCCACTATTTCAGGTTCAATCGGAACCCAACATTTACCCAATGTGGCAGTACAAACATTACCCAACTTTATTTCACCAGCCACTTATCAGGTATTGATAGATCAAGGTGTAAGAGATGGGAATGGCAATCCAATTAAAATGCCAGGCGACTTTGGTTTTATTGCCGCACAGTTTGGTACCAAATGGAATGCCAGTGCTGGTATTTCATTGCAACAATTGTTGTTTGATGGTCAAGTATTCATCGGCTTACAAGCCAGAAAAGCCTCCATTGATTTTCAGGAAGCTGCTGCCAAAGTAACCGAAGAAACCATCAAGACCAATATTTACAAAGTGTATTATCAATTGGTAGTCAGCAAAACACAAATTGCGTTGCTTGATGCCAATATAGATCGTTTACAAAAACTAGATCACGATGTAAAAGCACTTTATAAAAATGGATTTGCTGAAAGAATTGATATTGATAAAATAGCGGTTCAATTAAACAATCTTAGCACAGAGAAAGTGAAGGCCCTCAACAGCATATCAATGGGCTATATTGGATTAAAAACTTTGATGGGCATGCCGGTTAGAGATACGTTGGTATTAACCGACAATTTAGACTACCAAGCCATTAAAGAAGACATCACCAATGGCAACTACAACTATGAAGATCGAAAAGATTTTCAATACCTCAATACAGCAAAGCAACTGAATCAGTTTAATGTAAGGCGCTATGAACTGAGTAAGTTACCAACCGTTGCATTGGGTGCCAATTACAGCAAACTAGCACAAAGAAATCAGTTTAATTTCTTTGGTAAAGGCGATTGGTTTACGTCTTCTTCAATTGGAATCAATATAGCTGTTCCAATTTTTAGCGGCCTATCTAAAAATGCACAAATCAAAAAAGCCAAAATTGAATTGGAGCAAACCAATAATCAGCTAGACAATTTGAAACTGAATATTGATCAATCAGTAGAGCAAGCCAAATTAAAATACAAAACCGCTATTGCCACTTTAGATTTTCAAAAAGACAATATGGCTTTAGCTGAAAAAGTATATCAGCAAACTAAAAAGAAATACGAGGCAGGAACTGGTTCCAATACCGAAATCAATGCTGCTGATGTAGACCTAAAAACTGCTCAAACCAATTATATCAGTGCATTGTATGATGCCATTATTGCAAGAGTTGATTATTTAACCGCCATTGGAAAATTATAAAAATATTAAACTACCAAACATGAGAAAGGCAATCTATTTATTATCCATTGTTACGAGCATTGCTTTATTAAGCAGTTGTAGCAATGACACCAAACAAGGCAACGATTTGGCGTCTAAAAAAGCCGCCCTTGAAAAATTAAAAACCGAACAAAACGCGCTTGCAGATAAAATTGAAGCTCTTCAAAAAGAGATCAATTCATTAGACACTTCTGAAGCGGGTGCTACTGCAAAGCTGATTAATGTTACGCCTGTAACCAGAGAAAATTTTGTACACTATATAGACTTACAAGGAAATATCACATCTGATAATATTTCTTATGTATCTCCAAGAATGGGTGGCGGACAAGTGAAAGCCATTTATGTAAAACGTGGTGATGAGGTTAAGAAAGGTCAGTTGCTGATTAAATTAGATGATGCAGTGTTAAGACAATCTGTGATTGCAGGTCAAAAATCTTTAGAAACTTTAAAGACCCAATTGAATTTTGCTAAGGATTTGTACAACAGACAAAACAATCTTTGGAAAGAAGGCATTGGAACAGAAGTACAATTGATTACGGCTAAAAACAATGTTCAGTCATTAGAGCGCCAGTTGACAGCATCAGAAGAACAAATTAAAGTATCTGAAGAACAATTGCGCGGCACCAATATTTTGGCTGATGTAAGCGGTATTGTTGATGAACTGAATGTTCGAGTTGGTGAAATTTTTGTAGGCTTAGCGGGTCTTACGCCACAAATCAAAATCGTGAACACACAAAATATGAAAGTGGTGACACAGGTACCTGAAAACTATAGCACACGCGTTAAAGCGGGCGCTACTGCTTTGATTCGTTTACCTGATTTAAACAAGGAGTTTAAAGCAACCGTTGCTACTGCCAGCAGAACCATTGATGCCAATACCAGAAGCTTTGATGTTGAAATTAAAATTCCTTACGATGCCAATATTCGACCCAATCAATTGGCACAGGTTAAGTTTCAAGATTATGAAGTACCCAATGCTATTTCAATCAATGTAAATACCGTTCAAACAGAAGAGAAGGGCAAATATGTGTATGTAGCTGAACAAGAAGGTAAAAAATTAGTTGCGCGCAAAAGAATGATCACTGTGGGCGAACTATATGGTCAACTCATTGAAGTAAAAACAGGGCTAACTGAAAAAGACCAATTGATTACTGAAGGATATCAGAATATCTATGATGGTCAAACTGTAAAGGTTTTAGGAAAACAATAAAAATATTTGTATGAATTTCATTGAAGGCATAGCCAAAAAATTCAAAGAGTTTAAACCCACCAGTTGGGCCATAGACAATAGAACGGCAGTGTATGTTATTACCATCTTGATTTCATTGTATGGTTTAAACAAGTTCACTACCTTACCCAAAGAACAGTTTCCAGATATTGTGGTGCCTACCATTTCTATTTCAACTGTATATTTTGGTAATTCACCCAAAGACATTGAGAATCTGGTAACCAGACCTATTGAAAAGCAATTAAAAGGCATCAGTGGTGTAAAAGTGAACAAGATTCAATCAACTTCACAACAAGACTTCAGTTTGATTGTGGTAGAGTTTGATACGGATGTAAAACCAGAGTTGGCAAAGTTAAAAGTAAAAGATGCGGTAGACAAAGCACAAACAGACTTGCCCACCGATTTAACGTCTCAACCTAATGTGCAAGAGTTTTCCATCAGTGATGTACCCATCATGTTTGTAAACATCAGTGGTGATTTTGATGGCATCAAACTGAAACAATACGCCGATAAACTACAAGACAGATTTGAAGAATTAAAAGAAGTGAATCGTGCAGAAATTATTGGTGCGCCTGAACGTGAAATTCAAATCAATGTAGACCCTGCAAAATTATCTGCAGCCAGATTAACATTTAGAGATATAGAAAGTGCCGTTAACCTAGAGAATAAAGACATCAGTGGTGGTTTGGTTGAAGTAGGTGCTATGAAACGCAATATCAAAATCAAAGGCCAGTTTACTACAGCCTATGATATGCAGCATATCCAAATTAAAAATGTAAACGGCGCTCCTATTTATTTACAGGATGTTGCCGAAATCATTGATACAGTAAAAGAAACAGAAAGCTATGCCAGATTAGATGGCAAAAACGTTATCACTTTAAACATTGTAAAACGAGCTGGTGAAAACCTAATCAATACTGCCGAAGGGGTCAACAAAATTGTTGCAGAAATGCAGGAAAACGATGAGTTGCCAAAAAACTTAAAAGTGGTGATTACAGGTGACCAAAGTAAAGGCACTAAAACATCCTTTAATGAATTGGTGAATACCATTATCATTGGCTTTATTTTGGTATTGTTGATTTTGATGTTTTTCATGGGTGTTACCAACGCTTTCTTTGTGGCATTGAGTGTACCCTTATCGGTATTCGTGTCATTCATGTTTTTACCACTGGGTGAAATCATTGCAGGTGGTGCCATTACCTTAAACTTTATTGTGCTCTTTGCACTATTGTTTGGCTTAGGGATCATTGTTGACGACGCCATCGTGGTGATTGAAAACACGCACCGTATCTATAACAATGGCAAAGTAAAAATTGTGCGATCGGCCAAAGAAGCAGCAGGGGAAGTGTTCATCCCTGTATTGGCTGGTACAGCTACTACGCTTGCGCCATTCTTCCCATTATTGCTCTGGAAGGGTATTATTGGTAAGTTCATGATTTACTTACCGATCATGTTGATTTTAACATTGGCAGCATCATTGGTAGTGGCTTTCTTTATTAACCCAGTATTTGCGGTAAGCTTTATGAAACCAGAGGGCCGTGAATACGAATCACCCAAAAATGCCATCTTTAAAAAATGGTGGTTCTGGGGATCAGCCATCTTAGGCGTGTTATTCAATTTAGTTGGCTGGCATGGGTTTGGTAATTTCTTAATCTTCCTCATGTTATTGGTAATCTTGGAAAGATATGTACTGAGAAATGTCATCCACTTTTTCCAAGAAAGGGCTTTACCCAGTTTAATGCGTCGTTACGAAAAATTATTACAATATATTTTGGTAAGAAAAAGACCCGTGTATTTATTGATTGGTCTTTTTGTATTGTTCCCGATTTCTCTGATTCTATTGATTTTAAGAGACAACCCCAAACCATTCTTTCCGAGTGGAGATCCTAAGTTTGTATATGTGTATTTAAAAATGCCCATTGGTACAAAAGCAGAAACTACTGATTCGGTTTTAAGAATTTTGGAAAGCAGGGTATACAAAGTGTTGGGCAATGATCAACCAGGAAAAGAAGGCAGCATTGTTGAAAGTGTTATATCTAACGTAGCAGTGGGTGCCAATAATCCAAGAGATAACAACAGAAGCACACAATCTCACTTAGGCAGAATTCAGGTATCCTTTGTTGAGTTTGAACAAAGACATGGAAAAAGCTCTTCGGTTTTACAAGAAGCCATTAGAGCTCAAATGAATGGTATTCCGGGTGGATCCATTGAAG